>JAAVYX010000183.1 GCA_022791355.1 Clostridiales bacterium
CACACAAAGAAAAGTATGTCGCGCCTCGCGATCAGGGAATGGAGAAATAACGAAAGTATATCTGGCGCGAAACCCTTATCTATTCTAGTAAAAATAGAAGAAAGCAAAAACGCAACCTCCCTCTCATGCCAAAAAAGAAAGAAACCTTCTCCCGGTCTTACAGACAAGCAGTCTCCCCGAAAAAGCTGGCCACCTGCTTTGCGCAGGCCGCCGGCGAATACCGCCAGGCGTCCATGTGGCCGCCCTCAAAAAAATATCGAATGGGCTGGGCTGCATAATCCGCGTCAAAAGCGTCAATAATAATAAGTTTGACCTTCATCTTATCCGGCAGCAGGCTTTTGATATAGACGCTGGCCTGCTGGCCGGGACGCACGCCGGGCTTAGGCTCGGCCAGACCGGCTAAATTGGGCAGCA
Source organism: Clostridiales bacterium (assembly GCA_022791355.1). Lineage (GTDB taxonomy): Bacteria > Bacillota > Clostridia > Oscillospirales > Acutalibacteraceae > Howiella. The sequence continues at coordinate 415 of JAAVYX010000183.1, forward strand.
GCTCCACAAATACGCCGTACTCCTCCACGCTGCGCACAATACCGGACACGGTCTCCCCCTGCTCGAAAAGGGCCGCGTTTTCCTCCCAGGTCCCCAGCAGCTCCTTATGGGAAAGGGAAACGCGTCCAGCCTCGTCTATGCTTCGCACCACCGCTCGAATGTCGTCCCCCACCGAAAAGCGGTCGGCAGGATGGGCGATGCGGGAAACCGATATGGCGTCGATGGGCAGCAGGGCCGCGACGCCGCAGCCGATATCGCAAAAGGCCCCAAAACTCTCCAAATGGGTCACCCTGGCCTCGATAACGTCTCCCGGAAGGAGACCGTTTATGTACTCGCTCTGACACCGCTCTTGGGCCAGCCGCCGGGAGAGCAGGGCGTAGGCTTCCCCTCTGCGGTCGGTGCGGATATCCGTAACTACAAAGCTGACCGGCTTGTTGACCCGAGAAATCAGAGCGATGTCCCGGACCCGGCCGTCGGCAATTCCAACGGCTCCCTCCTCCCGGGGAATGACGCCCTTCATACAGCCCAGCTCCACAATAAGGTTGTGCGACGCGTCGCAAATCGAGGCCCGTGCCTCTAAAATTTCCCGGGACGCCGCCGCCTCGGCCGCGGCGGCAGGCGTCCGAAACAGCAAATGTTGTTCTCCGTCGGCCGACATGCGGCCTTCCGGCAAAAATCTTTTCATTTATTTTACCTCCCTTTTGGCTGTCCGATTTAAATATATGAGGGTGCGCCCAGGTTTAGAAGAAGATTGTTTGACCGGCACGCCCGCCCCTTTCCCGCGCCCGAAAGGGACGCAAAAAGGGCTGCTGCAAAATGCATAAATATGCAGATTGCAGCAGCCCCAGAAACGAATAATATTTTTCACAACAGCTTTGCTGTCATAAGTGAAAATCTATACCTTTTTATTTGGTAAAAAAAGGGTTTCGCGTCGATTTTTTTGATTGGCTAGGCGGGAGGTTTCATCCCGGACGTCCCCGCAAAAATTCTCCAAAAATCTGTTCTAGCAGCGGCTCGGCCTGGCGTCCCGGCGTAGGCAACGTCTATGCCTGCGGCCGCCTATGAGGCTAGGTCGCTGAAGCCCCTTCCGGACCGCCTCCTTCCAAATGCCTTTGATTGCGCCCTCTCGTCGGCGCAGGCCGGCATGCATCTGCGCTGTGACAGACACGTTTCACTTATTTGCTGCCAGTCAAAGGAAACCGCTGGCTCTTTTTTGTGGGAAGCGATAGGAAAGCAACCAGTAGTTGGGAGGCGGGGAATAAGTTTGCAGGCGGGAACTCGTAGGGCGGAGCTTCCGCGTCCTTCAGGAAAGGCGTTCCCCACGGAAAGCCTTCGGATTTCCTCTTGATCCGCTCGAAAGGATTCCCGTGGGAGCGCCGTTAGATTACATATTGGCATATCCATAAAAGGATACCTGGCGCGAAATCTAAACAGACAAAATCCATATTTCTACATATGCAGCCGCCTGCGCAGCTCGGCTATCAGGTCGTGACCGTGAAATAGGAGCACGCCTAGCAGCAGCAGAAAGCTTGCAATGAAAAAGATATATGCCGGCCAACGAACGGCCAGCAGACCGCAGAGGCCTAAAATCACCGGCGTCAGGCCGAAAATCTGATCGATGAGCAGATAGACGACATAATCGGCCGGCTTTTCCCGTTTGACAGTGGCCAGAATCAGAATAGACAAGGCTGCGAACAGACACAGAGAGGGCAACACATAGGTAAAAACCACCCCGTGCCAGCCGGTGAACAAATCCCACATCCCCAGCAGAACCGATATGACCGCCACCTGATACAGGATATTTTTATACAGGCTTTTTCGCTTGAAAATGGCGGTAAGGATGGTGACCCACATACAGCCCACCCCGCCGATAACCATCAGAGACCAGACCCCGCTGGCTGGAAGCAGCAGATTGATCCCGCCCGTAATCAGGCAAGCGGCCACAGAGGCGAAAATGAGAATACGAAACAGCAATCCCCACTGCCGGTATACGGTAGGGACGTCCGGAAAGGTCTCGTAGCTTTCCTCCTCCCCGCCGGTCAGAGCGGCCTGACAGAGCGGACAGCGCTCCCGCGGGGCGGATACCCGTACGCCGCATTTTTTACAGACCTTCATAGGATCCTCCTCCCAATCTGCATGTGCAGTCAAAAAGCAAAAGATATGGGGATTTTATTCGGGAATAAACAATTTGGTATCGCAAAACGCCGTTGGAAAACATACGGCGTTTTGGCATTTGAGGACATTTCTTAACCGTCGTCGGCCCAGCTGGTCGTAATCTCGACCTCCACGCCTTCCCGGGTCAGGGTTCGGAAGAACCGCTTTTCAATCTCAGTGCTGATAAAATGAGAGGTAAAACCCACGCTCAGCTGTCCGTTAAAGGAGCAGATGCAGACTTGCAGCTTATCCGTACTGGAAAAAACGTCGAAGCTGTGGATGTAGGGGACGGCCGGCGGCGGCATCTGCACTCGTCCTACATTGGAGATGGAACAGGTGGTCCCGAATTTGGCGTACCAATTGGCCAGACCGAGGACCAGGTCCTTCATCGCCAAGGGCGCCGCACGCACGCCGAAATTATGCTCGATGACCGTAAAAGCGCTCATGCGTCGGCTGAGGGCCTCGGCCGTCAGCTCCCGTTTGAAATCCTGCTCCAAATCGGCTATAACCCGCTCCAGGACCGGCTCCCCGTCGTAGACTCGTCCGCCCGCCTCGATGGTGCCGAAGAAATTGCGGGCGGTTTGGGACTGAAAGTAATTGCGCAGATTGACCGGCACGGTCAGTACCACCGGCCTTTTGCGCTGACGCAGCGGAATCTCGGCATGGATGGCCAGCAGGAGGGCGGCGGCCAGGAAAACCGTCAGGCTGGCGTTATATCGATGGGCGGCGGCCAGGGCCTGATCCACCGGCATCAGCCCGCGAATGGCCCGCAGACGCTGCTCGGGCAGGCTGGCCCCTCGCAGGCGGTAGGCCCGCCTGACTCGGTCCGGATCGGTATGCAGGCCGCCATGATAGTATTTTTGAAAGCTGTCCTCGGCCTTTTGAACCGACGAGGCGTCATAATCCAGCAGAGCCAGCAGATCGGGCAGCTCAGGATGCGCCTGCCGAAGGTAGAGGCAGACCAGCGTCTGCAAAAAATGGAGAGCGCCAGTGCCGTCGGTCAGGGCGTGGTAGACCTCCAGGTTGATCCGGCCGCCGTAGTAGGAAACCTCGAAGAGCAGCCGGTCGCTGCTTTTCTCGTAAATCGGGCCGCAGATAGGCCGATGCTCCTCCTCGCAAAGGGGAAGGCGCTCGCTTTTTTCAAGATAATACCAGAACAGCCCGTGCCGCAGTACAGTCCGCCACATAGGAAAAAGCTCTACCGTCTGCTCCAGGGCCGTCTGTAAAAGACCGGGATTGACCGGCTCGCGCAGCTGGCAGGCAAACCGGAAAACCCGAGTCTCCCGCCGGTTGCTGGTGGGCGGGAAAATCTTGGCCGCGTTATCCAGCCTGGTCCACTCGGCCGGGCGTTTCGCCCGGCGGGAGGCGCTAGACGAGGCCGGCTTATCCCCCATATTCTTTTCCTTTTGTCTCACGGCCGGCTCACCTCGCTTAAAAAACGGTTGATATAGCCGTAACTCTTTTTCACCGTCTGGAATCGTGGACTCAGGGAGATAAACCCGTGCAGCGTGTCAGGCAGCCGGTGAATTTCCACCCGGTTGCCGAAGGAACGAAGTTTATGACCGTAGTCTTCCCCCTCGTCCCGCAGGGGATCGAACTCGGCCGTCAGGATCAGGGTTTCGGGCTGATGGGATAAATCCGCCGCGGCCAGCGGCGCGTAATAGGGGTTGTCCGCCAGCTCCTGTCCGCCCCGGTACAGGGTCTCATAGTCCTGAATGCGCTGGGTTGTTAGAAGATAATCGGCGCCGTTTTCCCGCAGAGAAGGATACGGGGAGTCAGGGCCGTGGTCGGCCGCGGCGGCTGGATAGAGCAGAATCTGCCGCCGGGGCAGAAAACGCCCCCGGTCCCGGGCCATAATGGACAGGGCGGCCGCCAGATTGCCGCCGGCGCTGTCCCCGATCAGGGTGATCTGATCGGCCGTTACCCCCAGCAGCTCGGGTTGGGTAAAGAGCTCCTCGGCCACTCGGTAACAGTCCTCCAGCCCGGCCGGAAAGGGAAACTCGGGGGCCAAACGGTAGTCCACCGATACCACCTTATGCCGGGTCCTATGGGCCATGACCGTACAGACCTTGTCGTAGCTGTCAATATTGCCGGTGACCCAGCCGCCGCCGTGGAAAAAGAGCAGCGCCGGAAAATCCCCCTTGGCCTGGGGAGAAAAAATGCGCACCGGTATGTCATGGTCGCCGGCCGATACCGTATGGTCCCAGATTTTATAAAAGGGGCGCAGCACATGCTTGTGGGTTACGTTAACTACCACCCGCTCCGCCTTATAATTCTTGGGCGTGTTGATATCGGGATAGGACAGGGCCCGCAGGGCCGAACGCATCAGCTTGTTGATCGCCATACCGCCGCCTCCTTTTGCGTATTTATAGAACAGTATACTCTCTTTGGAAGCAAATGTAAATTTCTATTCCTTTTCGAAAACAAAAGCCACCACCTACCTCCAAGAGATCATACGCCCAGCGGCGTTTTACGGGTGGAAAACCCACGCAGGCAAGGCGGAGATGTAGCCGCTTAAAGAGCTGCCGTCAGTAGCCGTCCTAAAGGACGGCCGCCAGGCAGCCGCTCGGCAGAGCGGCCCTCGTACCCAGCTTCGCCCGGCTGCTTTTGGCCGGCAGCCAAGACGTCGCGGCTTGCGTGGGTTTGCCTTCGTAAAACCGTATTTGCCCTTTGGAGGTAGATGGTAGGAAGGCGAGGTCAAAGGAAAAGTCCTTTTCCGCAGGCTTTGGTTCCCTTTCCCGGCTTTTGGCGTAATCATACCGCAGGACGCCGGCGGAGCTGGGCGGCTTTGCATATTGCAGGGGCTATCGCTGCGGCGGGTTGTATGATTGAACCTTAAAACCGTGTTGTCCTTTTCGTAGATATGCTTGGCTGCCGTAGCGACAAGGGGCTTTAGCGCAGCCCCAAAAATACTGAGAAAAGATCAGCGGTCCAGGAATCACGGGATTGCGTTGCCGTCCTTGCCTTGCAATTCCTATCCTCGCCTCCTTTTCCGTTATTTCTGGGAACTGCTCTAGGTTTTCGAACGCGTCGTAACAATCTTCCAGGTCGCGATATCGCAGCCGTCCGGGCCTGAAATATAGACGGTCCGGTCCTCTGCGATTTGCAACCGGGCGGCGCCGGTTATAAACTTTTCATGTCTCCATAACGATTGTACATATCGGCTCCTCCGGCGACCGCTTGATAGAGCCGCGCTTACGGGCCAACCCAAGCCGATTTCCTCTGGGCTTGATTATACCGGAGATCGGTATATAATACAATATATACTTGAATATGCAAGAAAGAAAATATGAAAACGCGGAGGGAATAAGACGATGGAAAACAGACGGGAACCCATTCGAATCACCTGTGCCGGAGCCAGTATCGTACAGGGCTGCGGCGCGACCGACGAAAGGCTGTACGGCTGGCCCGGCCAGCTGGCCGGGCTGTTAGGGGAAGGCTACGCCGTATGCAACGCCGGAGCGGGGGGCGCGCCGGCTGCAAAGCCGGAGCACGGCGGCGAGGGCTCCTACTGGGAGCGGGAGGAATACAAGCAGGGGATGGACTTCGCGCCCCAGATTGTGACCATCCTGCTGGGCGGTAACGACGCCAATCAGCGGCAGCGGATCACTCCCGAAATTTTTGCGGCCGACTACGCCGCCCTCATCCGCAGCTTTCAGGAGCTGCCCAGCCGACCCCAGGTGGTTCTAATCGAGCAGACCGCCTGCCATAACGGGGACGGCCGGCAGGAATGGGTGGACCGGTACGCCAATCCCATTGTCCGCCGTTTGGGAGCGGAAATGGGTCTGCCGGTGATTTTGCTGGGACAGGTCACTTGGGAACATCCCGAGTGGCACAGCGAGGACGGCCTGCACTTTACCGACGCGGGCTACGGGCAGCTGGCCCGGATTATATATGAAGCCCTTTTGCCTGTGCTGGCCCGGCGGACCGAGGAAGAATAGGCTAAAAGGTATATTTTCATCCGAAAATTATACATTTAAGCATATGGACGGCATACCTGCTCTTGTATTTTACAGAGGGCCAGGCGGCTGTTAAAATAGTACGCAGACCTGCTAACAAAAGTCAAGCCCCAAATTGAAGGGAAGCAAGATGTTATGTAGCCTGCAAAAAGGGTACAAGAAGCCAAGCCACCGCCAATGAAGTTTTTTTAGCGCTGACCTGGGATAAATGGAACAGAAACAGGGCGTTAGGCTTCGAGAGTATCCAGATAGTGCTTCACGGCGGCGTAGTAGATGCGCAGGAACTTGTTGGCAGAGGCCATCATGTAAACGCGGTAGGGCTTGCCCTCGGCGCGCTTCCTGTCCATGAACTGGTATACCGGCTCATGGAC
>JAAVYX010000184.1 GCA_022791355.1 Clostridiales bacterium
ATAAGGGGGTCCACTGCGTCAAAAATGCTGGGAATACACAAAGTATTCCCGCGCTTTTTTCCTTGTGGCCACTCGTCCTGTGCGAAAATTCCGTCAATTCCTCTATTTTCTAACAAGCCCTAAGCGAATGGCCGTGTCCATTCGTGGCTTCCCGTCCCGCCGGGGACGCTTCTAGAGGTCTGGCGTTGGCCGGACTAGCGTGTGCCCCAAAACCGGAGAAAAGCGTAATTTATGAACAGAAACAGGGGAAAGTAAGGAGGAAACCGCAAGAAAGGCTTTCGCCTGATCTGGATTTCCGACCCTGCTTGCACCTGTGGGATACCGAATGGATGTCCGCCGGCTTTAACGACGCGGCCTGGCCCAACGCCGCGGCTTATCCCTACAGCGGGCTGATAACGGCGCAGATCGGACCCAGCGTAAGAGTCCGGGAGGATTTGGAGCTGGACGCTAAAACAGTCACGGTTTACGATGGCGTCAGCGAGCAAATAGAGGGCGTGCAGCACGGCGTAATCCATGTCATCAGTCAAAAGCCGGGCGGAGATGGGCAGGTCATACTGGAAAAAGGCCAAACCGCCATATTTGACATGGGACAAAATTTTGCCGGATGGGCCCGAATCCAGTTCCTTGCCGGGCAGGCGGACACGATCGTTAAATTGCGTTACGCCGAGATGTTAAACGACAACAAGGGCCTGATCTCACGGGGAAACGACGGCCCCGAGGGGAGTATTTACACAAAAAGCCTTCGCACCGCCCAGGCCTCCGACTATTATATTGCGAATGCTTCTCTGCGCCCTCAGACCTATCATCCCAGCCATACCTTCCACGGCTTCCGGTATGTGGAGGTTACCGCCTCCGCCGATATTACAATCGATTCGGTATCAGGTATGGTGGTCACCTCTGTCCAGCGGGACGCCGGCCTGATCGAAACCTCGAATAAAGACGTTAACCAACTCTATAGCAATATCCGATGGGGACAATACAGCAATTACATCAGCGTACCCACCGACTGCCCGCAGCGCGACGAGCGTCAGGGCTGGGGCGCCGATACCCAGGTGTTTTCCATTGCCGGCATGTACAACGCCGAATCCAAGGCCTTTTTAACCAAATGGATGCAGGACATGCGCGACTCGCAGCTGCAAAACGGCGCTTACACGGATGTTGCGCCGTACAGTGGCTGGGCAAAAGAAAAATTGACCCGCACCGGCGGCAAGGAGGACTTCGGCTGGACCGACGCGGGGGTCATCGTCCCGTATAATATTTATAAAATGTCGGGCGACAAAACCATTATAGAAGAAAACTACGCCTCCATGAAGGACTTTATGGACCGCTTCATGGCGAACACAGACAAGCTGGGAGGCAAGCACGGTTATGGCGATTGGCTTGGTTTTGAAACCAATTATACCGATAAGGACGTTACAACCCTGCACGCCATCTCGTATTTTGCGTGGGACGCCCTGATGATGGCCGAAATGGCTGAGGCAATCGGCGAAACGGCCGACGCGGAAAAATATAAAGGGGTTTATGAGGAAGAGAAAGCCCTTTATATCGAAAAGAATGTGAACGACGACGGCTCCCTGCGCCGTGCGGAGCAGGCCACCTGCCTGTTTGCGCTGAAATGCAATCTTTTGCCCAACGAAGCGTCCTTCGAGAAGGTCAGGGGGCAGCTGCTGGATAATATTGAGAGAAACGGCGACCGTCTGCAAACCGGATTCCTCGGAACGGCGGTGATTATGCAGACGCTGACCGAGATCGGGTGCAGCGACGTCGCCTACAAGCTGCTTCTCCAGCACGATATGCCGTCCTGGCTGTATTCGGTCGATCAAGGCGCTACTACCATATGGGAACGCTGGAATTCCTATACCAAGCAAAACGGATTCGGCCCGGTTGATATGAATTCCTTTAATCACTATGCATACGGCGTGGTTGCGGAGTGGATGTACAGCTATATGGCCGGTATGATGTATGACAAGGAAAACGCCGGATGGAAGCATTTTACCCTCGCGCCGCATCCCAATCAGGCTTTAACCTTTGTCAACGGCTCCTACGACTCGCCTTACGGAAGGATAACCAGCAGCTGGAAATATGAAAACAACGCCTTTATTTACCAAACCGTCGTTCCGGCGAATACGTCGGCCACAATCAAGGTGCCGGTCGAAGCCGGAAAGTAGGTAACGGTCAACGGAAAGGCGGCGTCTGCGGTCACCCAAAGCGCCGACGGCATTCAGTATATCGGCGACGAAAACGGAACCGCCGTATTCGAGGCGGCGGCCGGCACCTTTACCTTCTCCACCGATATAACGGCAGAATATGTGATAAGCCTTGCCAGCGGCGACGGCGTATCCGTAAATGTTAAAATCAACGGCGGCGAATTCCGGAAGCTGCCCGCCGTCGTCAAGGCCCGCTCGAACGAACCCTTAACGATTGAAGCGTCTCCCGTTAACGATATCGATTATGCGTTCGCATCCTTCTCCGGCGATTTTACCTCCGATGTAAATACAATCACCCTGACGCCGGATAGGAATATGGATATCACCGTTCACACACAATGGCGCGGACATGAAAATTTGGCCGGCGGCAAATCCGTCGTCTCCGACGACAGCTATATACAGGCGAATTGGAAGCCCGAAAACCTTGTGGACGGCATTTTGGAATCGATCGAGGGAAACGCGGGCTTTACAACCCACTATTCCGCAACCGCCGCGATGAATCATTATATCGAAATCGACCTTGGACAAAATGTGAAGTTTGATACGATTCATCTCTATCCCCGTACCGATAAGCTGACGGCCGACGGAGGCGTCGCCAACTTCCCGAAAAATTTTGAAATATCGATAAAGCGGGATGAGGCCGCGGCCTATACGGCAATTGATTCCAAAACAAACGTCGCCGCCGCCGTTGGCAAACCGTTGGCGCTCGCTTATGACCAGCCGCATATCGCAAGATACGTGCGGCTTACCGTTACCGAGGTGAGCGATAAGGTAGGCGGGGAAAACGCTTATTACCTACAGCTTGCCGAGCTGGGCGTTTATAACGTACTCGATGGGAAAGCCGATCCGGCCTACACCCTGCCGACCGGCCTGACCGCGGTTTACGGTCAAACCCTGGCCGACGTGGCCCTGCCCGGCGGCTGGACATGGGACGAACCGGCGGCAACGCCGGTCGGCAATGCCGGCGACGCCATTCACAACGCTACCTTCACGCCGGCCGACACGGCCAATTACAACACGGTTTCGGGCGTCGCCCTTACCCTGACCGTAAACAAGGCCGACCCGGCCTACACCCTGCCGACCGGCCTGACCGCGGTTTACGGTCAAACCCTGGCCGACGTGGCCCTGCCCGGCGGCTGGACATGGGAAAACAGCGCTTTATCGGTTGGCGGCATTGGCGTAAATACCTACAACGCGGTATTCCATCCGGCCGACCCTGATAACTATCATACCATAACGGTATCGATTGACCTAACGGTTATATCCGATTCTGCGGATATAGAAACAGCGATCTATCAAGCCCAACAGCTTGTGGAAAAGCAAAAGGACCATATCGGAAACGGCGACGGGCAATATCCGCAGGCTGCGTTTGATGCGCTACAGAAGGCCATCGATAAGGCTGAAGAGGCGTTCCAGGACGCCGACGCCTCCCAGGAAACCCTCGACGGCGCTAAAAAAGATTTACAAAAGGCAATTGCAGATTTTCATCAATCCAAAATTACGGTGGATTTTCATGCGCTAAGCTCCGCTATCGAGCAGGCGCAGGCGCTCCAAAAGGACAATTATACGGACGCGTCATGGAACGCCGTACGAACCGCCCTTGCTCATGCGGAAGCGGTCAAGACAACGGCGAATGTGACGCAGAGCGAAACCGACGCCGCAGCCAAAGCCCTGTTGGACGCGATCGGCCTATTAACAGAGAACCCGGAAAAGCCAGAGAACCCGGAGAACCCGGAGAGCCCAGAGAAGCCGGAGAGCCCGGAGAAGCCGGAGAAGCCAGAGAAGCCAGAAAGCCCGGAGAAGCCCGAAAAACCAGAACCGCCGGAAAGCTCGGCGGATACAAGACGGCCAGAAAACACTGGGAAACCGGCCAACGTACCCAAAACCGGAGAAGACGGCGGCCTGTTGATCGCGCTGGCTGTTACGGCGGCTTGCTTAGGCGGAATCGTATGGACAAAGGGTCGGAAAGACAGAAAACGCAGCGGAAAGGCCGGCTGAGTCATAACCCTTTAAACCGGCCGCAGCCCTTTACGGGCGGGAACTGCCGTTCCCCATCTTAACGCGGCTTGCCGGGTCTGGCTTGATGTATACATACAGCCAGATCCGTGCAATTTTTGCAGCATGTAATGCTTGTCGTGAAGCTAGAGTCTGCCCCAAAACCGGAGAAAAGCCGAATTTTTGAACAGAAATGGGGGAAAGCAAGGAGGAAACCGCAAGAAAGGCTTTCGCCTGATCTGGCTTTCCGACCCTGCTTGCCCCTGTTTATGGGCAATAAGGCGGTTTTTTGGAGTTTTAAAACAGACTCTAGGACGGGTAAATAGAAGGAGGCGTTACAATGAGATTCAAAATCCAGTCTATCGGTCAAAAAATAACAGTGATGTTCCTTACGTTAGGAGTGATATCCTCTATGGGAATTTGCGCTCCCAAGGTTCAGGCGGCCGCCGTTTCAATCGGCGGGCTATCCAGTTCATCCGAAGACGGCAATATACTCCTTTTCAACAGCGGGCAAAACCAGGTTATGGTGGAGCTCTGCACCGATCGCACCGCACGGGTGCAGCTGTCCGCAAACGGGGACAAGGGCTATCGCCCCTATGATCCGGAGTATTATATGGTGCAGAAAAACAACTGGGCTCCCGTAACCCGAACGGTTGCGGATATGGATACCTATATTTCAGTGAAAACGTCCGCAATGGAAATCCGGGTAGAAAAAAATCCCATACGAATTGGTATGTATGATCTAAGCGGCAGGCTTTTGAGCCGGGATACTGCGGCCGCCGGCATGTACCGGAATGGAAATACGGTCGGCGTCCGCAAGGAAGAGGGCGCGCAGAACGCCGGCGGCATCTTCGGCTTCGGCTCGGGTGATCACGGCAGGCGTTCCAGCCTAAATCGCTATAATCAGGATTTCAGCGAGTTTTCTATGTCTCACGGCCGCGTTGTAGCGCCCTTCTTTATGAGCTCAGTGGGCTATGGTATTTTTCTGAATACCATTGAAAAAAACACCGTTTTTTATCAAAGAGGCGGCGGATTCCAGACCGAGGGCTATTTGGATTACTTCTTTATGTACGGACCTGATTTTAAAACCATTCTGAACGAATACGCTGAAATTACCGGCCGTATGGAAATGTACGGAAAATGGGCGCATGGCTTTATGCTTTCTAAGTACGGAAACGACAACGCCACACAGGCGGAATTCTCCGCCTGGATCAATCGTCTGCGCGACGAGGGCTACCCCACCGATTCCTATGTGTTCGACTACGGCTGGCGCGGCGACGTCGCCGACAACGGCGGCAACCAGACCGGCGCGGGTCAAAAATGGGGCAAGCAGATGTGGAGCAACGACTTTGCCAAGTTCCCCGATATCGACGCGATGTTTCAGGAGGCCAGGGAATTGGGCTTCCGGGTGGGGCTGCATAATAACGCCGGTACGCCCGAAGCCTCGGGCGGCAAGCAGCTGCATATTCCGGAGATAGAGGCCCAGTGGGTAAAATCCTATATGGACAGCGTCATCACCACCGGCTACGGCGACTGGTTCTGGCCGGATGAATTTGACGTGCTGGGCAGCAACACCGCCCCCACCTTCTCCTCAAAAGGCGCTTACGAGGCCTGGAAGGACTACACGGTGGAATCCCGCCCCATGTTCATGACCCGGGGCAGCTATGCCGGCCAGCATTTCGCCACCGCCTGGTCGGGCGATATCAACAACACCTCCGCCGAGCTTTCCAATCAAATCGGCTTCAGTATTGACGCCGGCCTGATTGGATATTGGGCTTCTTCCCATGACCTGGGCGGATTTATGGGCAAGCCAAGCAATGCGCTCTATACCCGCTGGGTATCCGAATTCGGCGCCTGGAACGGCATTATGCGCACCCACGGGCACGACGGACGGGAGCCCTGGCTCTATGACGCTACCGCGCAAAAGGTCCTTAAGGAAAATCTTAAAATCCGTTACGCCCTCTACCCTTACATCTATACTATGGCTTGGCAGGGTTACAGCCAAGGCGTGCCCATGATGCGCGCCATGCTGCTGGAGGACGGCAGTCAATACAATCCCGACGCATGGAATCTAAACCAACAGTACTATTTTGGCGACTGGTTCCTGGTCGCCCCGGCCGCGGACGACGGAGATACGGCCGTATCGGTCTGGCTGCCGCCCAACACCGCCTGGTATCATTACTATACAGGCGAGCTGTATGAAGGCGGACCCGACGGAAAAACGATCCGGATTGCCGCGGCGCTTGAGGAAATACCGGTGTTTGTAAAGGCGGGCGCGATTGTACCTATGGGACCGGACGTGGACTACGCCGACGAGCTCCCGCTGGATCCCCTGACCCTGGATATTTACCCCTCCGGCGTTTCCGCCTATACCCTGTATGAGGACGACGGGCTCAGCCGCCGTTACATTACGGAAAAGGCCTATTCTACCACCGGCTTCCAATGCGTTGAAAAGGGCGGGGAAATTTCCTTTCATATCGGCGCCCGCACGGACTACAACCCGTCGGTTTATCAGCCAGACCCCCGCTCCTACAATCTTCGGTTTAACCATCTGGAGGTTGTGCGGGGCGTAAAGCTGAACGGATCGAATCTTACGCGGGCCGCTTCCCTTTCCGCATATGACGACGCCAAAGAGGCTTACTGGCTGGACGACGCAAAGCATATCCTGTATGTCAAGGTTAAGGATACCGGCAAGGCGATGGATATTGTCCTGGATACGGACGGGATTGTACAGCCCGAACGGGGCGATGAAAATCAGGGGCTGCCGCCCCAACGGATACAGGACGGCGATCTCTTTGAACTGGAAAACGCCGATTTCCAGCCGGCGCCCGGCGGCCAGGTACAAGCCGACGACGAATGGAAGGGCTACACCGGAACCGGCTTCGTCAAAGGGTTTAAGGCGGCCGGCGACGCTCTGTCCTTTCAAGTCAACGTTCTGCGCGGCGGCGCGTATAATCTGGTAATACGGGTAAACAACGGCAAGCAAAACGCGCCGCAGTACGACAATTCCCCGAGGACGGGAGGGCTTTATCTGGACGGAGATAAGGCGGCCGGCCTTTCCTTTGCCGTTACCGACAAGTGGGGCGACGGGAATAAAAACGGCGAGTGGCGCAGCTATACCGTGGAGGGCGTGCAGCTTGAGGCCGGCGTACATACCTTCCGCATTGTATCAGAAGGGGAAAATCCCGGGAACTTTAATCTGGACTCTCTTCGATTTATCCGTCTGGACACCTCTGTCGACGCTTTTCGCACCATTGAGGCGGAATCCGCAAAGACCCTCCATGAGATGACTGCCGGGACGGAGGGCGGCCTTTCCTTCCTGCATACGACCGCCGACGGGGCGTGGGCCAAATACAGCGACGTTGCCGGCGTCAACAAGGGCGGTATGAAGATACGGGTGAAAAGCGCCACCGGCGGCAGCGTCATTGTCTACGAAAACGGCGTGGGGGATAAGATTCTGTCCACAATTGAGCTGCCCGCAGACGGTCAATGGACCACCCTGCAAGCGGGCGGAAAGGACACCGACGCGGCGGAAAGCGATATCTTCCTGGAATTTAGGGCCAAGGAGGGACAAAGCCTCGACGTTTTTGTAGATTGGTTTACTTTTATACGCAGGATCGACGCATACAGCCAGGTGGAGGCCATAACCGCGTCGGAAAGACAGGGCGTCGATATCCATAACAGCGGCAATTACTTGAACCATATTGAGAACGGCGACTGGGTTCGTTTTGACGATATTGATTTTGGAGACGCAGGCGCAGCGACCGCAATGATCCATGTCGCGGCAGGCTTGCAGGGCGGTTTGGCCGAGCTTTACGCGGACAATATGGAGGAAAACGCAAAGATTGGGGAAATCGAAATCAAAAGCACAGGCAGTTGGTCGGCCTTCGCTACTTATATGGCCGACTGCGCCCATATAACCGGCATACATCGCATATATGTTAAATTCGTTTCGCCGGCTGCCGCTTCTATCTGCGATTTTGCCTGGTTCCGGTTTTCCACGGATTCGATCACCGTCCAGCCGGAGGTGCGCGGCGGGACCGCTGCCGTACAGATCAGCAATCAAACGGCCAAGCCGGGGGATACGGTTACATTCCAGATTGCAGAGCTCCTCCCGGGCTCTGCCGTAAAGTCGGTCCGTGCAGAGGATGCGAAAAGCAAGGAAATACCTCTAAAACAGCTTGCGGAACGGCTTCGGTATTCCTTTACGCTGCCTGCGGATACGCCGGTCAAGATTATCGTCGAGCTACAGGAGGAACATCCGGAAATCCGCTCGGGTACGATCATCGAGCTGGAAGAGGGTGAAGGGGTTACCAACAACGGCAATACGGCTCTTCGCGTCGATAAGGACTGGCCGGGT
Organism: Clostridiales bacterium; assembly: GCA_022791355.1. Lineage (GTDB taxonomy): Bacteria > Bacillota > Clostridia > Oscillospirales > Acutalibacteraceae > Howiella. Next base: position 8,563 of record JAAVYX010000184.1, read on the forward strand.
TATTCCGGAACCGGATATGTGGCAGGCTGGAAAACGCCCGGCAACTATGTCCAGTTTAAGGCGCTGGTTGTGGAGTCCGGCTCTTATCAGCTGACCTTACGCGGAGCTGCCGGTCCCAAGGACGAGTCCCAGTATAACGCTTCGCCCCGACAGGGCGCGCTTTACATCGATCATGTAAGGATAGCCGATTTTTCGCTGGCTGTGCAGGAGAATTGGGGCGTATGGGTGGAGCATGTCTTCGAAAGGCTGCGGCTCGACGAGGGTATTCACACCTTCAAATTTGTTTCGGAAGGAAACGTAAACCCAGGTAATTTCAATCTGGACTGCGTATCCTTTGCAGCTGTGGCGGACAAGGACGAGCTGCGGGCTACGTTGGCCGAGGCCAAAAACGCGAACCGTACCGACAAGACTGCCGAAAGCCTGAAAGTATTGGATGAAGCCATTGAGGCCGCTGAGAAGCTGCTGGAAGACGGCAATGCGACGGATGAGCAGACGGCGCGGGCCATTCAGCGGCTGCGGGCGGCCCTGGCCGGGCTGGAGGACACGTTGAACGTTCTGCCGGGCGATCTGGATAAGGACGGCAGGGTCACCATCCAGGATGTAATGGAGGCTTGTAAAATCCTGGCCCGAAAGTCGTCCGGCAAGAACCCGACAGCCGACGAACTGCTGCGTGGCAACCTGGACGGCGATCCGGATTTCACGATTAACGATGTAATGGAAATCTGTAAAATCCTAGCCCGACAGGCATAGTCCGCCGGCGCAAAGAAGGCGGCCCGCACGACCGGTCCAACCGCCTTCTATCAACACGAGGAGCGCCTTTTTATAGCAGGCGGCTGTTCCGTTATGGGAATACGCCTGATTGCTTCATCTTTGAAAACCGCCGCAAAATATATTTTGCGGCGGTTTTTCCGTCCGGATACGGCCCTTGACAATGAAAGCCGGCTTGCTTACATTGCGTTGTTCGCAAGGCCGTCCTTTGCGAACAACGCGAGGAAAAGGGCGCCGCGCCATGCGATAGAATTATGGAGGAACAGCAAAACCCACGGGCGTGAAACCTCTCGCTCAGCTAGAGGGCGTCTTCAAACTAAAGAAATGATGGAATTTTGTTTAGAAAAGAGGGGTTGAAAGAAAAAAACGCAAGAAATGCTTTCGCATTTCGAGGATTTTTGACGTATAAATCACCTTTTCTAGGCTAAATATACATCGTTTCGGCGTCCCAAGACACCCTCTAGCGTCTGTTTGAAAAATAAAAGTGACGAGCCTCCAAGTATCCTATTCCCTAAAAGAGAAAAGGAATCAAAGGTCAGAAAAGGTCAGAAAACTTAACAATTCATTTACAATTGCCCTATTGACAGAATACTGGCAGCGTGATAAAGTATAGTCAATCGGTTAGCACTCAAAACAGGCGAGTGCTAAAAGGCTTTCCTGAAGCCTGATGGAAGGAGGCCCGGCCATGGAGCTCAGCTCCCGCAAGAAGCAGATTCTTGCGGCTATTATTAAAACCTATATTGAAACCGGCGAGCCGGTAGGGTCCAAGGCTCTAAGCCGGGTGCTGGATTTGGGACTGTCTCCCGCCACCCTGCGCAACGAGATGAGCGAGCTGTCCGAGCTGGGCTTTCTGGAACAACCCCACACCTCGGCCGGCCGGGTCCCCACCAGCGAGGGTTACCGGCTGTATATCCAGCAGCTTATGCACCCCGCCGAGCCGGACGGCCGGACCAAGGCCGCCATTGACGACGCTTTGGAACAGACCGTTGCCGACCCCGAACGCATGGTAGGTACGGCGGGACAGGTTCTGGCCGATCTTACCGGCCTGCCTGCTCTCTCGGCCACGGTGTCCAACGAAACCGCCTCTATCCGCCGGGTGGAAACCATCCCCATGGGCCGGCGGTCGGCGTTGCTGGTCATGATTACCTCCGACGGCATCGCCCGCAGCCGTCTCTGCCGGTTGGACTACGCCCTCACCCCCGCCCTGCTGGAGCGGTTCGTCCGTTTGGCGGCGGCCGAAATCGAGGGCAAGGAGCTGGCGGCCTTTCAGCCGGCCCTGCTCCAGACCTTAGTGGCCATGGACGGCGACTGCGGCTTCGCCTATATGCCTCTGCTGGCCGCCCTCTTCCAGATGGTGGACGAGGTTGGTGAATCCAAGCTGAGCCTCAAGGGCGAATCCAACCTCTTCGGCTTCTCCGAGCTGGAGAAGGGCGCCCATCAGCTCATCGACCTCATCGCCCGGCGGGACGCGATCCTATCCATCCTGGCCGGCGTTCACGGTCCGGTAGAGGTGGTGTTTGGGGGCGATACCCCTATCGAGGCCCTGTGGCCCTCCAGTTTGGTAGTGGCCCGGTATAAGCTGGGCGAAAAGGAGCTCGGGCGTATCGGGGTCATCGGGCCCACCCGTATGGCCTATGAGCAGCTGATTCCCAGCATTGAATATTTCGCAGCCAAGCTGGGCAGTTTACTGACCCAGGCTTTGGAAGATATGGAGGATGATGAATTTGGCAGAGACGGATAAGCAGGCCGCTTCTCAGGAGGAGAAGGAGCCGTCCCAGGCTCAGGAGCCGTTGGCCACAGGGCCGGCGGCGGAACCGGCCGCGCCCGCCGCGGGACAAAAAGCGCCCAAGGCCAAGGGGGAAAAGAAAAAGGGCAAGGACAAAAAGGCGGAGGAGCTGGAAGCCCTGTCCGCCGAGCTGGACCGGCACAAGGAGCTGCTGCTGCGCACCGCCGCTGAGTTTGACAACTTCAAGCGGCGCACCGAGAAGGAACGTCTGGCCGCCGGCGAATACGTAAAGGCCCAGACTCTCAAGGGGTTTCTTTCTGTGCTGGATAACATCGACCGGGCCCAGGCGGCCGGGGACGGGCAGTCTCCCGAGGAGTACGCCAAGGGCGTTGGCATGATACTCAAGCAGTTTTCCGAGGCCATGCAGAAGGCCGGTCTCACCGAAATCGAGGCCGAGGGGCAGGTCTTCGACCCCAACCTCCACGAGGCGGTCATGCATGTGGAGGACGAGGAGGCGGGGGAAAACACCGTCATTCAGGTTCTGCAAAAGGGCTACAAGGTGGGCGAAACAGTCGTCCGCCCCGCCATGGTAAAGGTTGCGAATTGAGTCCAGAAGCGCCGCGCTAGCCAAATGCTTCGCATTTGGCAACCTGGGAGAATAACCTGTGCGAACGGCCCCAGGCCGTTCGTCCCTTGCGGGAAGCAACGTTTTGCTTTGCAAAACGCATGATTGCGCAGAAAACGGCTAGGCGATACGCAGTATCGCTTAGACGGTTTCGGAGCAGAGGGCATTCTTCCAGACCAGCAGCGCGAGCAAGGCGTGACCAGAAGCGCCGCGCTGCCTGGGATAATACCTAGAACGCAAGACGCGTTGGTAGCAGCGCGGCGCGCTGCGGGACGCGTCTGGAGTGGAGAGGTATTCTCCCAGCCAGTAGCGCGTGCGAGGCGTGCCATCAAGCGCCGAGCCCGGGAAACGGTCAAAGGACGTTAACCGCTTTTCAGGCCGGGGCGGTCCCTTTGCGGCCGCCTGCACGATATGAAAAATTATAGAAAAAATGATATATGGAGGTTTTGCTTTATGGGAAAAATCATCGGTATTGACTTAGGTACAACCAATTCCTGCGTCGCCGTTATGGAAGGCGGCGAGCCGGTCGTCATCGCAAACGCCGAGGGCGCCCGCACCACCCCGTCGGTCGTCGCCTTTAAGAAGGATGGCGAACGTATGGTGGGCCAGGTGGCCAAGCGGCAGGCCATCACCAACCCCGACGGCACGGTCAGTTCCATTAAGCGTGAGATGGGTACCAGCCACACGGTGGATATCGGCGGCAAAAAGTACACCCCTCAGGAGATTTCGGCCATCATTCTGCAAAAGCTGAAGGCCGACGCCGAAAGCTATCTGGGCGGCCCGGTCACCGAGGCGGTC
>JAAVYX010000001.1 GCA_022791355.1 Clostridiales bacterium
CTCATGCGCCTCTACCTGACGACCGCGGCGCTCATGCGCCTCTACCTGACGCAACCCTTGCGGAACGCCGGACCAGGACAAGGGCCCCGCAAAAATTTACGCAAAGCGTATAGATTTTCGCTCAGCCCATCTAAGCGAACAGCCTTGGGCTGTTCCTTGCTTCCCGCAAGGGACGCTCCTCTGTGAGGAGCGCTAGAGGGTATCGCAAGAATTTACGCAAAGCGTATACAATATTAATTATTCTATACTGTTATTAGGAGGATGGGCTTTGGCTATGGGAGGATTTCGCCGGAAGCTTTTCGGATTCAACCGGGAGGATGTGCTGGCCTATATCGAGCAGGCGCACAAGGAGGCCGCGGGCCGGGAAACCGAGCTGACGGCGGCGGCGCAGGAGAAGGAAAAGGAAACGGCCGCCCTGCGCGCCGAGCTGGGCGAAAGCAAAAAACTGCTGGAAGCGGCTGAAAACCAGGCGGCCGAGCTGCGGCAGCGTCTGGCCGAGACGGAAGCCGCGCTGGAAGAGCAAAAAAACCTTTTAAAAGGCAAAGAAGAAAAAACCGACTCGCTGGAGCAGCAGCTCACCGCCTCCCGCAGCGCGGTACAGAATCTCTCCAACCAGGTGGACGCTTTTCAGGACCAGCGGGATGAAATCGAACGGCTGAGCCAGGGCATCGGACGGCTGTATTTGACGGCGCAGACCAATGTAGAGTCCATGCTGGCCGATGCGGAGCAGCTGACCGAGCAGGCCGCCAAGGAAACGGCCAGCCGGTTGGCCGCCCTGTCCGACTGTGAAGAACAGCTGTTGACTCTGCGCGAACAGATTGCCGAGGCCTTCCGCCGGTACGACGCCGAGCTGGACGGTATGTGCGCTTCTCTGCGCAAGGCCAGGGAAACGGCCGAACGTACCGAAGAAGGCATCCGCTCGAAGGGCGCGGCCGTGCGTCTGGTACTCAGGGATACCGGCCGGTCTTCCCTGGCCGCCAAGGCGGTTCACATCAAGGAGGGATAAGCCCTATGCGGGAACATCATTTGCAGGTCTGCGACCTGCCCGCCGCCGCGACTCTGATACAGGCAGGCGACCGGGTGCTGCTCAGCGGCCGGGTCTACACCTCCCGGGACGCCGCCCATAAGCGTATCTTCCAGTTGCTGGACGAGGGGGGCCGGCTCCCCTTCCCGCTGGAGGGCTCGGTCGTCTATTACGCCGGCCCTACCCCCGCCCCTGCGGGACTGCCCATCGGCAGCTGCGGCCCCACCACCTCGGGCCGGATGGACCCCTACGCTCCCCGTCTGCTGGATTTAGGGATGGCGGCCATGATCGGCAAGGGGGAGCGGAATCAGGCGGTCTGTCAGGCCATCGTCCGCAACCGGGCGGTTTACCTCTGCGCCGTCGGCGGCGCGGGGGCTCTGGCCGCCCAATGTATCCGCTCCTGTAAGGTCGTCGCCTTTGCGGACCTAGGCTGCGAATCGGTCAAGGAGCTGGAACTGGACCGCTTTCCGCTGATTGCGGCGATTGACTGTGCAGGCGGCAATCTTTTTGACAAGGCCAAGAGCTGACAGATTTTTGTTTAAGAAGTCTTCGGCCTCCACAGACATGCAAGCCGTCTCCAATCGGCCCAATGGAAGCTGGGACCCTTGATATTTTACAGGTGACAACCCTCCCAGGCAGATTTGTCTCCCGTAAAGTCCCAAAGGACCCAACGGCCAGCCAAAATGTGGGACGGTAAGACCATTTAAGCCGTCCTAACGGGCGGCTGTCAGCAGTTGGCCGTTCGGGCGGTCCGCCAGAAGCCGCTCTAACAAACGACTGGCTTGCGTCCGCTAAATCCGAGAACACTGCCGGTTGCTAGCAGTCCCCATTAGGGAGGCCGTGAGGGCCTCCCTACGTATGACTCCTTGGAGATTAAAGGTACGCAGTGCGTATTGTACGCGCCGGGATGCAGCCCGGCTTTTTTTGTTTTTTATAAAAGGATAAAAAGGGCGCCCGCGAAGGATGCGGACGCCTAGAGCTTATTAAAAAACGCGCGATATGTCAATCGACATTTGGGGACAAAACCGAATGATCATCAGATGATTTCCAGGCCGTTCCGGTCGGGCAGATCCGGGAAGGGAGCCGCCGGCAGGGTCTGGTACCAGAAGGCCACCGACGAGATATCGTCCTGCAAGGGCAGATACCTGCCGCCGCTGCGCCAGCCCAGGGCCTGGATGGTCACCCGCAGGCCGCTGTCGAATCGGACGGGGTCGGGCAGGTGCCAGCGGTACATGCCGAACCGCTGCTGGGAGGCGTACAGCCCGTCCGGCCGGACGACCTGACAGAGTCCGGCATAGGGGGTGCAGTAGACCTCGTAGCGGTGGTCGGCCTGATTCTCAAAGTTGTAGGAGCCGCAGAAATAGTCCTCGGTGCCGGTACCGCAGATGGTGGGGTAGGTTCCGTCGCCGTCCAGGAAAAACTTGATTTCCCCTTCTCCCCACCAGCCGCTGTTGTGCACGCCCCAGGCCATGTAGGTCCCCACATACTGTCCCTTGCCCCGCACCCCGTCCAAAATCACGTGATCCTGCCCGTAGGTCAGGGGATTGCTGCGGCGGAACTGCGCGTGGAAGTACCCGATATCGTCGCCTGGGTCGGTCTCGGCATAGTCGATCTGATAATAGAGAATCGCGTCCTCTTCATTGCGGTTCTCCATGGTGATCCTGGCCGATTTGCTAAAGGGCATGGGCCAATAGCAGTTAAAGGCGCAGCCGGGGTTGACGCAGACCGGCAGGGATACCACCGGCGTATACTGCTGCCAGCCCATACAGAAGAAGTCCCCCGCCGGGCATTCCACCGACGGCGTCTGCTGTCCGTCCCAGTAGATGCGCAGAATAAAATTGCGCCAGCTGCGGTTGGCCAGGGTCAGCCAGATATGCTGGATAACGCCTGGGGTCTGGATATGGGCCATGGTAAAGGTTTCGCCGGCGGGAATGCAGACCGACGGACTGATTTTAAAGCCCCGGCCCAGCTCCCGGGCGGCCGCCGCCCCGGTTCCCTCTACCGCCATACCGCCCTTCCCCTTTTCTCCCGTGAAATTTTCCGGGCTGATAGAACGGCTTTTGGCGTTGGAAAGCTGATACGCGCTCTCCAGACTGTTGGATACACCCTGAAACATGTTAACTTCCTCCCTTTTGCTGATATCCCTTAAAAAGGGGCCCATAGACTGACTGGCAGGCACGGCGGATTTGCCGTCCCCTTCCGCCTTGGTCATGCGGCGGCTTGTTCTGTATACCGCACGGACCCGCTCCCTCGCCGCCTTTAAAAACAGCGGGAAAGACGGATTTTCCATCGGAAGGGGATAGCTTTAAGAAAAGAGCAGCAGGAAATATCCCCGTATTTCCAGGATATCCGCCTCCTAAGACGGCCCTTTATGCTCGAAAAGGCGGCCCGTCCGATTTGGACATGCCTTTGCTTCATTGTCCCGCATGCAGTCTGATACGGCTTTGGTCAATCGACGGCCGCGCCTTGCTGGATCCGGTGCAGCCGATGCAGCTGTTCGGCCCCGGGCCCCTCGCCGAAATGGGTATACAGCGCGTCATACGTCTTGTACAGTCCGTCGTAGGATCTGGCGCGGGCGGGATCGGGACGAAAAAACCTCTCCCCCCGGTCTCCCAGGGCGCGGACCGCCGACGGCGCGTCCTCATAGCCGGACAGGTCCGGTCCCGCCGCCAGGGCGGCCAGAATGGCGCTGCCCCTGGCTCCCGACTGTCCCCCGCCGGCCGCTCGGATCTCCCGGCCGCATACGTCGGCGTAAATCTGCATGACCGCCGGGTCCTTAGCGGCGATACCGCCCGTGGCGGCGATGCGGCTGACGGGCAGGCCGCTTGTTTCATATACCTCGATGATTTTCCGGGCGCCGTAGGCGGTAGCCTCCACCAGCGCCTGATAGATATCCTCCGGCTTGGTGCGCAGGGTAAGTCCGGCCAGCAGGCCGCTTAAGGAAAAATCCATCAGGGGCGAACGCACGCCGCCCCACCAGTCCAGCGCCGTCAGGCCGTGGGCCTCCGGCGGCCGGCCGGCGATTTTTTCGCCCAACAGCCGGTAGGGCGAGAGACCGCGCTCGGCCGCCTCCCTTTCGTACCGGGCGGGCAGGCAGTTTTCCATAAACCAGGCAAAGTGGTCCCCCACGCAGGACTGGCCGGCCTCATAACCGAAAAAGCCGGGCAGGATACCGTCCCGTACGCAGCCGCAGAGTCCTGCCGCCGCCCGCTCCTGCCTGGAGAGCAGCATATGACAGGAGGAGGTGCCCAGAATCATCAGCAGCTCCCCCGCCTCCCCTACTCCGCAGCCGGGCACAGAGGCATGGGCGTCGATAACGGCCGCGGCCACGGCCGTTCCCGGCAGAAGGCCCAGCCTTCCCGCCATATCCTCGCAGAGTCCGCCGGCCCGGCTTCCCACCGGCAGGATTTCCTGTCCCAGCTTTCGGGGCAGACTGCCCAGACCCGGCGCGAGGGCCTCCAGAAAGTCTTCCGAGGGATAGCCCGTATCCGCGTTCCAGGCGGCCTTGTAGCCGGCCTGACAGGCGCTGCGCCGCTCGGTACCGCACAGCTTAGAGACCACCCAGTCCCCCGCTTCTATAATTCGTCCGGCGGCCCGGTAGAGGGCCGGGGCCTCCTCCAGCAGCTCCATGGCCTTGGGCAGCAGCCATTCGCCCGAAATCCGGCCGCCGTAACGGGAGAGCCATCGCTCCCCCCGCTGGGCCGCCAAACGGTTGAGCCGGCGGGCGCAGCCGTCGGCCCGGTGATGCTTCCACAGCTTGACATAGGCGTGGGGATCGCTCCGATAGACTTCCCGGCAGCAAAGAGGGGTCAGATCCTCTTCCGTGGGCAAAAGGGTGCAGGAGGTAAAGTCCACGCCCAGTCCAACCACCTGCTCCGGCGAACAGCCGCTTTTTTCCATAACCCCTTGCACGCAGTCCCGCAGACAGTCCAGATAATCCGCCGGGTCCTGTAAGGCCCAGCCCGTTCCCGGCAGGGCCGTCCCGTCGGGCAGACTGTCCTCCATCACGCCGTGCGCGTAAACCGCTTCTTCCTCTGCGGCGATTTCTCCGTCCGACAGCCGCAGCAGCACGGCCCGGGCCGAAAGGGTGCCAAAGTCTAAGCCGATGGTATACCGCCCGGCCGCCTGTTCCCTTTCCATGACGGCTTACCCCCGTCCCCGGCAGGTCCCGTACAGAGGACCGTATTGCCGGCAGGCGGCGAAGTCCGCGCCCTCCGGATCCTTGGTCCCAAAGGCGCCGAAGCAGTGGGGCCGCATGAGCTGCTCCTCGGGAATATTGTGCAGGGAAACGGGAATCCGCAGCATGGAGGCCAGGGTAATCAAATCCCTTCCGATATGGCCGTAGGCGAAAACGCCGTGGTTGGCGCCCCAGTTCGACATAACCGAATACACATCGGCAAAGGGACCGTCGGACAGTCTCGGAGCGAACCAGGTGGTAGGCCAGGTGGCGTCGGTACGCTCCCAAAGGGTCTTTTCCACCTCCGCGGGCAGCTGGAGGGTATAACCCTCGGCAAGCTGCAAAACCGGTCCCATGCCCTCGGCCAGATTCAGACGGATAAGGGTCACCGGCAGCTCGGCCGCCGTGGAGAAACGGCTGGAGTAGCCGCCGCCCCGGAAATACCCCAGGTCGGCCGGACACCACTGGGTAGCCTCCAGACAGGCGGCCGCGTCGGCCTCGCTGACCTCCCACCAAGGCTTCATGACCGGCGCGCCGGAAGGATCCTTCTGCCGTCCCGTAGCGTCCAGGGCGGCGGCTCCCGAGTTGATCAGATGGATCAAGCCCGCCGCCGCCCGGCCCTCCGGCCGCCAGCCCGCCGCCCGTTCCACCGATTCGGGGCTCCAGTAGGTGCGCACGTCGGCAAAGACCGACGCGCCGCCGGTCAGCAGCTGGCCTAAGAGCAGACAGATACCGTTGAGCCCGTCGTTCTCGGTGGCCAGGGCCAGGGGACGGCGCACGCCGTTCCAGTCAAAGCTGGAATTGAGGATGGCTTCGGTAAAATCGCCGTTGGGCAGCCAGTCGGTCCAGGCCCGCTGGCCCTGGAAGCCGCCGGCAATCCCGTTATGCCCCAGCGCCTCTTCCCCGTAGCCCATCTCGGCCAAACGGGGATTGCCCAGAATCATATCCCGGCAGCACAGGGTCATTTTCACCACAAAGGCCCACTCCGCGTCCTTTTGCTCCCGGCTATGCCGTTTGTCCGCCGGGTTTTTATCAAAGCCCTCCCGGCAATTCGATTTGGTCCAGGCCAGGGCCTTTTCGTACTCGGCCGGGTCGTATATCCCCAGATGGATCCGGCGTAAAAGCTCGGTCATATCCACCCATTCCGCGCGCATGCCGAAATACTCCTGTAACATCTGGGCGTCGCAGTAGGAGCCCATGATGCCCATGGCCACGCCGCCGATATTTACATAGGATTTTCCCTTCATCTGTCCCGCGGCCAGGGCGCAGCGGGCGAAACGCAGAATTTTTTCCGCCACGTCGGCCGGAATATCGTCGCAGTCGGCCGACTGCACCTCCCGGCCGTATATGGCGAAGGCGGGCAGGCCCCGCTGGGCGTGGGCCGACATGGCCGCCGCCAGATAGACCGCCCCCGGCCGCTCGGTGCCGTTGAAGCCCCAGACCGCTTTCAGGGTCAAGGGGTCCATATCCATGGTCTCGCTGCCGTAGCACCAGCAGGGCGTGACACTCAGGGTAGCCGTCACGTTTTCCCGGCTGAACAGCTCGGCGGCGGCGGCGGCCTCCGCGCAGCCCCCGATACAGGTGGGCGCGATCACGCACTGAGCCGGCCTGCCGTCTCCATACCGCAGCGCCCCTTCAATCAGGCGGGCCGCGGCCCGCGCCATGCCCATGGTTTTCTCCTCCAGAGACTCCCGGACGCCGCCGCGACGGCCGTCGATGATGGGACGAATGCCAATTTTGGGATACATGTTTCTCTCCTGCCTTTCTTAAGCCATATTTACAAATTTGCGATACGCCCGGCGACCCGGGTATTATTCAACCGGCAAGCGTTTTGTTCAAACGGGGCCTATGAGCATATCCGCAAACCTAAATGTACATTTCGAGGCCTTTCGACCCATCTATGCCCTTTTCTAGGGAAAAGAGCAGGTGGTCAAAAAAGTCATGATAAGGAAAATTCCTGCACAAAAAAGTTTCGCCCGCCTTTTTAGGGAGGCGGCAGGGTTAGGGGCAAGGCCCCAATCGCGCCCGCAGGACGCGAAATTCTTAGATTTTTCCGCGGCCCATCTCTAACGTCCAAAGGACGTTCTGGCGTCCCGGCGCTAAAGCGCCTCTACATTGCCTCCCGCAGAGGTCTGGCCAAAGGCCAGACCGGAACATGGGAGTAAGGCGCTAGAGGGCCTCACAAAAATTACGCTTCGCGTACAGAATCGTATGGCGCAGGCAGCCAAAATCTTTCTTCGAAAGATTTTGGCATAACCCCGGCGTTCCGCCAGGAACACAAGCGGGCTTGTTTTGCCGTTTGCCTACTGTTCGACAAGCCGCCTTTTCTAGGTTAGAGATACATCGTTTTCCCGTTGGAAGACACGCTCGTATGCGGCGTGGAAGCGCCGCCCCGTCCAGATGGAAAAGAGCCGCCGTTTTTTTGGGGGGATGTTGCCGGTTTACCGGCTTGGCCTAAAAGTTCTTGCAAAAAAATACGGCCTTGCGATATACTAAAAACAGAATTTGGGAAAAGGAGCTGTCCGCCGTGTCCCACGAGCACTATTACCCCAAGTCCGAGCTTTTGCCCATGGCGCCCCGGCTTTTGTATACCGGCTGCGTCAAAAACGATCCGGATTGGTTCAACACCCCCCACGCCCACGACTTTTGCGAAATCCTTTATGTAGCCGACGGGAAGGGCGAAATCGTCATAGACGGCCGGCGTTACAGTTTGACCACAGGCGATTTGATTGTGGTCAACCCGGGACTGTCCCACGCCGAACGGTCGGACCCGCAGTCGCCCCTTCATCTGATTTTCCTGGGGGTAGACGGTCTGGAAATCGACGGTATGGGCCGAAATCAGCTCATACACGCGGAACATAGTCCCATTATACAGCCGAACAAATACCGATACAAGCTGGAAAGCTACTTTTCCGACCTGATCGCCGAAACCCTGAACCAAGTGGAATACTACAGCGAAATCAGTCATGGCCTGGTCACGGCCTTAGTGGTATTGATCCTGCGGATTCTCCATGTGTCCGGCCAGCCGTCGGACGGGGGGATGTCGGAGGAGTGCCGGAAGATCAAGGCCTATATTGATACCCATTACACCTCGGACATCACGCTGGAAAGCCTATCGGAAGCCGCCTACATCAGCAAACATCATCTGGCGCATATCTTCAAGCAGCAGGCCGGCGTTTCGCCCATACGCTATCTGATTGAGCGGCGTATCGAACGGGCCAAAAGCCTGCTGGCCGAAACCGATATGCCCATTCAGGAGGTCGCCGGTATGGTGGGGTATGCGGACAACGTCTATTTCAGCCAGATATTCAAACGGATCACCGGCCAGTCCCCCTCGGCCTTCCGGAGGGCCCACAAAGGATAAAGGGTCTCTATCACATTTTGGCAGTTTTTCACGGCTATTACAAGCCCCTGTCTACAAAGACGCAAGAATCATACAATCCTTCGCAAAATTGATAAAGCCTTTAGCAGCGGCTCGCAGACCGTGGCTAAAGGCTTTTCAAGCTTGTGTATCATCAGCCGCTTAAGGGCTAGCAATGCAGACAACCCAGCGCGCGGCATTTTTGTTCCATAAAATCGTATTGTCCCGTAGAGGTAGACGGTACCATCTACCTTGGGCGGCTACCGAGGGCCGCTCTGTCGAGCGGTTACCTGCGGCCTCGCCAGCCCTCATTTTGGCTCGCCGCTGGGTCCTACGGCGTTTTACAG
>JAAVYX010000185.1 GCA_022791355.1 Clostridiales bacterium
AATACTTTGTGTATTCCCAGCATTTTTGACGCAGTGGACCCCCTTATGTGTAGAATATAGAATATGACGGCAATTCCGATTTTTCAAACTGCCCCTAGTAAGGGGGTATTGCAAATGCAGGAGGATAAAGAGCGTAAAACCCCGCCGCTTTTCAAAAAATCCGTGTCTCTAACGCTGGTTTTGGCTATGGCCTGCGGGATATCTATGACCCTGTCCGCAGCCGCGCCGGTGTATCGAAAAGGCGATCTAAACGGAGACGGCCGGGTCGAAATTGGCGACGTGATGGAGGCGTGCAAGCTTCTAGCTCGCAAATCGGCCGGCCAGGGGCTGGATATAGCCCTTGCGTGGGCCTGCGACATGAACGGAGACGGGCAGGTGCGCATTGACGACGTTATGGAAATGTGTAAATGGATCGCTCGGGCAGAGGGGCCCGGCCCGGTCTATCCTCCTTCCGAATGGGAGACGGCCGGCTGGGCGCTTATGGAGCTGGTGGAAAGCCGGTTTACGGCGGCCGACGGTACGATAAGAGGCAACAGGAATCAGGACCAGCCGGCTTTCCTGTGGCCCTACGGCGTATATGTAAGCGTTCTGTCGGAGGCTTGCGGGGCCCGGCCCCAGGATCAGGCGGTCAAGGAGCGGTATACCCGGGCCCTGGGGGTTATCGAGCGGTATAACACCGGCCGTCCCTCTCCCGGGTGCAGCTACGCCGCCGCTTACGGCGGCGTGGGCGACGTGTACTATGACGACAATATCTGGATTGTCATCGAATATTTAAAGGCCTGCGACCTTCTGGACAATCCCCTCTATCTGGAGAAGGCCAAGGCCGTCATGGAATACGTTTATTCGGGCTGGGACAATCTGCTGGGCGGCGGGATTTACTGGTGCGAAAATCAAAAGACCCTCAAGGGAACCTGTTCCAACGCCCCCGTGGCCTACGCCTCGGCCGGGCTGTACGCCCGTACCGGGGACGCCCGGTATCTGCGGCGGGCAGAAAAAATCTACGACTGGACTAAGCGAACCCTTTTGGACGAGTCCGCCGGTCTCTACAACAATCATATGACGGTGGACGGCGAGCTGGGGAGGGCCAAGTACGCCTATAACGACGGGTGTATGCTGTTGGCGGCCCTGTCGCTCTACCGGGAGACCGGGCGGGAGGCCTATTTGCAAGACGCCCAGCGGCTGGGGCAGGCCGCCTGCGGCTATTATTTCACCCAGCGGGAAGGCGTATACGTCCTCTCGGCCGCCGCCGGGGCCGACCCATGGTTTGCGGCCTGGCTGAGCAGCGGCTTCATGGCCCTTGCGGCGTACGATCCCGAGGCGATTGCCTATGTGGAGCATATGGAAAGCGCGGCAAGAGAGGGTATAAAGGCCAGGGACGAGCAGGGCTTTGTCTATTCAGGCTGGCGGCCCGGGGCGGGCGACACCGGCGAGTTGCTCCACCAGTGCGGCACCGCCCGTCTGTTGCTGGAGCTGGCCAACTGGCGGCGGGCCAACGGCTGACGCTGCCGGCGCATACCGCCCGCTTACGTCAACCGCCCACGTGGACGCTAACAGCCAACAGCAACTGCCAACCGGTTGCATATGTCCACACGAACGCCAACGGCGGGCGGGATCTATAGAAGGGAGAAAAGCTATGTCCGCGATTGCAGAGCCCAAAATGGTTCGTTCCCCCGGAGGCTGCGATTATACCTTGGTGCGGGTCCGGCGGCGGACGGCGGCCATCTATATCCGTCCGGGGGGCGGGGTAGAGGTGCGCGCGCCCCTGCGGCTGGCCAAAAGAGAACTCGACCGGTTTGTGGATGAGCGGGCCCAGTGGATCGCACAGCATGCGGCCGCGGCGGCCCAGGCCGCTGCCCAAAAATCCGCCTTTTCCCTGGAACCAGGCTGCCTTCTGCTCTATAAGGGAAGGGAATACCCGTCGGTTCTCCAGCCTGCCGGTACCGGCGAGGCCGCCTTTGACGGGACCCGATTCCTGCTCCCCAGCGCGCATACCGGCTCCAACCGCACAGCCCTAAAGGCGCTGTATAAACGGCTGGCCGAGGCCGACTTGCGGGAGCGCACGGCCCGTTTCGCGGGGGCTATGGGCCTTACGCCCCGCTGGGTTAAAATTACATCGGCCCGAACCCGCTGGGGCTCCTGTTCGGGCAAAAACGCTCTCTGCTTCGCCTGGCGGCTGATTTTAACGCCGGAGGCCTGTCTGGACTATGTGACGGTCCACGAGCTCTGTCATATCAAGGAGCACAACCACAGCCTCGCCTTTTGGAGCGAGGTAGAAAGGGTTTTGCCCGATTACGCCGCCAGACGGCGGCTGTTGGCCGTATACGGGCGGCGTATCGTCTTGCAGGACTGGGAAGGATAAACTTTTGGTTTTTTAGGTTTGGAAAAAGTTTCGCGGCCGGTGCGGTTATGATATTACTTCAAAACTTGGTTTAGCGATGCGTTTCTCTTTTCTTTGCGCGAATAAAAAGCATATAACGTAAAACCCTCCCTCAGCTAAACAAACTAAAAAACCGACATCCCCGCCCAGTCGCTGAAAATATAAAAAGAGAAAGCCGCTTCCGCGCAGCGAAAAATGATTGCCTATCGACGAAATCCGATCGGCCTTGCAAGGCAGTTCTTGATTTCCGTCGTTTTTTTCTTTAAATTCCAGCCGCCGCAGCGCACAGGAGCTGCCGTGCCTCTTCCAAATAGATTTTGTAGGCGCTGGGCAGGGCGTATTCCTGAAGGAGGGCTTCCGCAGAGGCCCAAACCCATTCCGGCGGCGGGTCAAAACAATCGGTGCGCAGGCCGTATCCCCGCATATGCCACTCCAGATGGGTAAAGATATGCCGGCTGTCGGCCAGCCGCCGGACCTGACGGACCTGGCCGCCCCATTCCTCTACGTATCCCTTCAGCGCCGCAGGTTCCAGCCGGCCGTCCAAGGCGGGAAATTCCCACAGCCCCGCCAGCAGTCCTTTGCCGGGCCGGCGGCGCAGAAGCACGCCCTGGTCCGACCAGATCACCGGCACAGTGCGTTCTATGATTTTGCGGGCCTTTTTAGGCGGCTTGACCGGCAGTTCGGCCGGGCAGCCCTTCTCCAGTCCGAGACAAAAGGCCGCCGCGGGGCAGGACCGGCAGCGGGGAAGCCCCGGGGTACAGACCGTAGCCCCCAGCTCCATCATAGCCTGGTTGAAATCTCCTGGAAAACCGGCGGGAAGGATGGCGGTAAGCAGGTTTTCGGCTTCCTTTTTTACCGCCGGCGCGCTCATGTTTTCCCGTTTGCAGAGGATGCGGGAGAGTACCCGCAGCACGTTGCCGTCCACCGCCGCGGCCGGAATACCGAAGGCGATGGAGGCCACCGCCCCCGCCGTATAGGGACCGACGCCGGGCAGGCTGAGCAGGGCGGCGTGACTGGCCGGAAGCCGGCCGCCGTAATCCTTTACAAGGATTTTGGCCGCCTTTTGCAGGTTGCGGGCCCGGCTGTAGTACCCGAGGCCCTCCCAGAGCTTGAAGAGCAGGGCCTCGTCGGCGGCCGCAAGGGAAGCGACGTCGGGCAGGGCGGCCATAAATCGTGCAAAGTAGGGGCGAACGGCCTCAACCCGGGTCTGTTGGAGCATAATTTCAGATACCCATACCCGGTAAGGCGTGGGATGTTCCCGCCAGGGCAGGGCGCGGGCGTTGCGGTGGTACCATTCCAGCAGGCCGGGAGTGATCTGCCGCATACGTGCCGTGTCCTGCTCGGTAAAAATCGAATTCGACATACCGGCTTCCTTCCAGTTTACAGATTTGCGTTTCTTTTTTATTTAGCTGGGATAGGGGTTTCGCGCCAGGCAAGTTTTTCTTATTCTTCCATTACCGTATCGCACGGCGCGACGTCCTTTTCTTTACGCGAAGAAAAGGACGCAAAAGACGCGCCAAAGGGAAACCTTTTCGACAGGTTTCCCTTTGGAATCCCTTCCCAGACGACACAGAGGGCCCTGCCCTCTGGACTCCCGCCCTACGGGGTACCTCCCTGCAACGCTTCCCTTTACTGTACATTCTGCCCCTCAACCGCTGGCTGCTTTCCGTTTGCTTCCCACCAGCTGTTGCTAACAGATTCTTCCCACTGCTGGCTAATCCCTGCTTCCTTTTACTCTCGTTGCTCTGATCTCGGTTGGTTGCGGACTTAGGTTAAGGGAGCTTTGGGGTTCTCTTTGATTGGCTGCTTTCCTCTCACTTCCCATAAAAAAAGAACTACCGTTTTTATCTCAACTACCGGCGAATAAGTGAAACGTAACAAGCCGAAGCTCAGAACAGTGTCGGCGGCAGTCAACCGAAGGGGCCTAGCCCCGTAGGTGGCCGTAGGCGTGCTGTTAGACCAGGTAATGGTTACATCTCAGCCGTCTTCCTGAGAGCCTCCCAAGTACCTGACCGAAAATAGGAACGATTTTCGGGCTTCTCAAGTTCCTGAGAGGCAGTACTTGCTGCATATCTCTCCGGTTCCGTTGCCGGCGGGGGCCACGGGGGTGGCTAACCCCCGTGAGCGTTTTTCTCCCCATTCTTTTTTCGCTTTAAAAAAGAATGGGTCGCGCTATTAGACCAGATTTTGGAGGAATAACAAAAGGATATCTGGCGCGAAACCTCTATCTCAGCTAAATAAAAATAAGGTTAGAGAAAATCTAAAGCGAAACCTCCCACCTTGCCAGATAAAAATATAAGGCCAATTGCTATCTCCGCGCGCGGGGCCATCCGTCCGGTATAATAGCCGCTTTGCGGTTATTATACCATAGGCGCAGGCCTATTGGTATTATTGGCATCCCTAACGTCCCGGTCCGGCCTTTGGCCAGACCTCTACCCGCCGTCCTATGTTTGCGGTTTTGAGTCGCAAACCGCTTCCCGGGGCGGGACGCTCTGCATAGCAGAGCGCACGGGCGGGGGCCATCTTTGGATTGGTGTCCGCAAAGCGGACGTTATACCATGCCCTCCAGCTCGCTTTCTCCCGTCGCCTTCCGGTAGATAAGGATAAAGAGCAGGGCCATAGCCAGCATGACCAAGGAGAGCACCGCCGCAAAGGGCAGGTTACGGGCGGTATGAACCTGCTCGTTGATAAGGTTGCCCAGCATGGAGACCTTGGCCCCGCCCATCAAGTCGGAAATGAAAAACATACCGGTGGAGGGGACGAAAACCAATACGCAGCCTGAAAGAATACCCGGCAGGGTCAGAGGCAGGGTTACGGTGAAAAAGGCCCGGACTTTTCCCGCTCCCAGGTCTCGGGCCGCCTCCACGGCCGAACGGTCCAGCTTTTCCAGGGAGGAATAGGCCGGCAGGATCATGAAGGGGATCAGAGAGTAGGCCATGCCCAGAAGGGTGGCCCCGTAGTTGAAGAGCAGGGAGAGGGGCTGGTCGGTTACGCCCCAGCCGGTTAGCAAGGTATTGACCACCCCGTTGCCCCGCAGCAGGATGATCCAGCCGTAGGTGCGCAGCAGGGAGTTGGTCCAGAAGGGAATGACCACCAGCAGCATGACCAGGTTTTTGGTTTTGTCCCGCAGGCGGGACATGCAGTAGGCAAAGGGATAGCCGATCAGAAGGGTCAGGAGGGTGGTCTCCAGGGCCAGCCGGATGGAGCGCAGAAAAACGTCCAGCATGATAGGGTCGGCCAGCCGCTTATAGTTTTCCAGGGTAAAAACCGGCAGGACGCCGGCGGCCTTGTCGGGGGTCAAAAAGCTGATCGCCACAATATACAGCAGGGGCAGCAGGACGAAAAGGGCCGTCCAGATATACATGGGCGCGACGGCGGCGGGCAGGCCACGGCGGCCCGATACCGTCGCCGTTCCCTTTCTCCGGCGGCTCACTGGACTTCCTCCGCTTCTCCGCAGGCGGCGGGAAAGGGCGCGGGTTCCGCGTCCTTGTAGCCGCCGATGAGGGCGGCGTGGGCCGGGTTCCAGGAGACATAGACCGTCTCCCCCGTCTCCAGCTGGTTGCGCAGCCGGCCGTGCCGGTTGGCCTTGAGGGTAAGGCCGCCGGACAGGCGGACGGTGGTGCGCAGCAGGGAGCCGGTGTACTGCTGGTCGGCGATAAGGCCGGACAGGGTAAAGCCGGCGGGGGGTTCCCGGGTCAGGCGGATATCGTCCGGCCGGACCGAGAGCGCGGTATCGGCCGGCAAGGCGTCGGCGGTCGGCGGGGCGAAGAGGCAGCGGCCGGCCGGCGTTTGAAAGGCCGCCCCGCCCTCTTCCCTTACGCTGTCCGGGGTACTGCCGTCCTCTATCCGTCCCTCCAAAATATTGGATTCCCCGATAAAGGAGGCGGCGAAGCGGGTGGCTGGCCGCTCGTAGATGGCGGCGGGGGACCCTGCCTGCTCAATACGGCCCTCCCGCATGACCACAATCCGGTCGGACATATTTAGGGCCTCCTCCTGATCGTGGGTGATATAGATAAAGGTAATGCCCAGCCTGCCCTGGATGGCCTTCAGTTCCCGCTGCATCTGCCGGCGGAGCTGGAGATCCAGCGCGCCCAGGGGCTCGTCCAGCAGAAGAATCTGGGGGTTTAAGACCAGAGCCCGGGCGATGGCCACCCGCTGCCGCTGGCCCCCCGAAAGCTGGGCCGGCCGGCGGTCTTCAAAGCCCGGCAGCTCCACGAGCTCCAGGATTTCTTTTACCCGGCGGCGGATTTCCGCCTTCTTACAGCCCTGGATTTTCAGGCCGTAGGCGATGTTCTTATACACGTTCATATGGGGAAAGAGGGCGTAATTCTGGAAAACGGTGTTGACCCTGCGCTGATCCGGCGGCAGTCCGGTCACGTCGGTCCCCGAGAGGACGACCCGGCCCTCGTCCGGCTGCTCCAGGCCCGCTATGATGCGGATGGCGGTGGTTTTGCCGCAGCCCGAGGGACCCAGCAGGGTCACGAACTCCCCCTGCCGGATGGATAGATTTAGGTCGTGAAGCACGGCCGTATCGCCGAAGCTTTTACGGATATGCTCCAATGCAAGTATGGGTTGGTCGGCCATGGGGACCCTCCCTTCTAAAAATGAACGGGGACGCGGCGGCCCGCTTCCATCCTGTGCGCCGGCCCCGTTAACAAAGTTCGAGCGTACAGAGGCGTATATTTGGTATTATACAACCGGCGCGAGGGCTTACGCAAGCAAAAAAGCGCAATTTATTCGGGATTCTTCCCGTCGGTAAAAAACGGCAGCGCCGCCAAAGGCCCCAAAGCCCCCGGCGGCGCTGCCGTATCTACATTTCATGGCAGGCAAATATAAAAAGTATCGTCTGCTTCTCTATAAAACGATCGGTACCGCGCTTACCTTAAAACAGAGGAAGTCTTCCCCCGCCTAAAACCTTCATGAAACAATCTATCCTTTCCCGCCGCTTCTTACAGTACCCGGCGCATCCTTCCTTTGTAACGACAAACCCGTCTCCTCCAGCCTGCGGCAGACCCTGACAGTCAATGCGGGCGATAAAGAAGAAAGCGTACCCATGGCGCATTCCCCCGCGTCGTATTCCGAAAGGTCCAGGCCCTCTTGAAAAAGGGCGGTCAGCCGCCGGTAACCGGTCAGATACTGGTCGGCCAGCCTGCGGCCCCATTCCGTAAAGACCACGCCCCGGCGTATGTCGGGCTCCAGGAGACCGGCCCCAGCGAGCCTGGCCAGCATCCGGCAGGCCGAGGCCCGAGCGACCCCCAGCCGGGCGGCTATATCGATACAGCGCGCCGGACGGGCGGATCCTTGGCACAGCTCTGCCGCCGCTAAAACATACCGGAGACCAGCGCGGGTCAGGGCTTCCATTCCATTTTCTCTCCCTCCGAAAAGGGCTGCCCGCCGTCTCTTATGGCCGGCCCGTTGGCTTCTGGGAAGCGTGACGGCGGCAGCAGCCGTCCTTTCCGCCGCCGCAGCCCACGCAGCCCCCTTTTTTCTTCTGCCGGACCACCGAAATCACCGCGCCGGCCAGCAGCAGGGTCACTAGACCCAGAACAATCCAAGTGGCAAGGTTCATATCGTCCTCCTTACGCCTTGGCGGCGGCCAGGGCCTTTTTGGTCCTTTGGACCGGGTCGCGGCCGGGCCGGAAGAGCAGGAAGAGGAAGCCCAGCAGGACCAGGATCGCCGCAGCCGTACCAATACCGAAACGACCGGTAAAGAGCATGCCCAGCTGATAGACGGCCAGACTCGTCAGATAGGCGAGGCCGCACTGGTAGCCGATGGCGATAAAGAACCATTTCCGACTGTTCATTTCCCGTTTGATAGCGCCCATGGCCGCAAAGCAGGGGGCGCACAGCAGGTTAAAGGCCAGGAAGGAATAGCCCGACAGAGGAGTGAAGGAGGCGGCCATGGTCTGGTAGACCGTACCCTCGCCGGCGCTGTAAAGGATACCCAGGGTTCCTACGATGTTCTCCTTGGCGATCAGTCCGGTGACGGCGGCCACGGTCGCCTGCCAGTTCCCCCAGCCAAGAGGCGCGAAAAGCCAGCAGACAGCATTGCCGGCAGAGGCCAGGATACTTTGATCCAGCTGATCGTCGGCCAGCATGGTAAAGCCGCCGTCCACAAAGCCGAAGTAGGTAAGGAACCAGATCAAAACGGTGGAAAGCAGGATGATGGTGCCGGCCTTCTGGATGAAGGACCAGCCCCGCTCCCACATGGACCGGAGAAGGGCCCCCGCGGTGGGCAGATGGTAGGCGGGCAGCTCCATGACAAAGGGAGCCGGATCGCCTTTGAACAGCCGGGTCTTTTTGAGGATAATTCCCGAAAGGATAATGGCGGCGACGCCCAAAAAGTAGGCCGACGGGGCAATCCAGGGATTCCCGCCAAAGACCGCGCCGGCTACCATGGCGATAAAGGGGAGCTTTGCGCCGCAGGGGATAAAGGTGGTGGTCATGACGGTCATGCGGCGGTCCCGCTCGTTTTCGATGGTTCTCGAGGCCATGACGCCGGGGATCCCGCAGCCTGTACCGATGAGGATGGGAATGAAGGATTTGCCCGACAGGCCGAATTTACGGAAAACCCGGTCCAGGATAAAGGCGATGCGGGCCATGTATCCGCAGGCTTCCAAAAAGGCCAGAAAGAGAAAGAGGACCAAAATCTGGGGCACAAAGCCCAGCACCGCGCCCACGCCGGCGACGATCCCGTCCAGAATCAAGCCGGACAGCCAGTCCGCGCAGCCGGCCGCCTCCAGCCCGTTTCCAAGCAGGACGGGGACGCCGGGGATCCACACCCCATAGTCCGCCGGGTCGGGCCGGGTGCAGCCGTAGGCCGCCAGCAGGTCGGCGGCCTCCAGCAAATTCGCCCCCGTGGCGGTCTCATAGGTCGCCGCCAGGGTCTCCTCGTCCTCTACGCTGTAGGAAACCGCATAGTCCGCGTCATATCCGGCGGCGAATGCCCGCAGGGCCGCGGCGGCGGCCGTTTGGCTGAAGGCTTCGCCTTCAGCGTCCAGCGCCGTTTCCAGATCTTCGGTATCCCGCCCCTTTTCGGCCGCGTCGGCGATGAAGGCGTTTACGATTTCGGACGCGCCGTCGTATGCCTCGGCCGCCTCGTTATACGCGCCCGAGCCGACGCCCAACAAGCGCCAGCCCTCGCCGAACACCCCGTCGTTGGCCCAGTCGGTAGCCCAGGTCCCTACCGTAGTAACCGATACAAAGTAAACCAAGAACATGATAACGGCAAAAATAGGCAGGGCGGCCAACCGGTTGGTGACCACCCGGTCAATTTTATCCGAGACCGAGAGCCTGCCGGCCGGCCGCTTCCGTTTCATCGCGTCCTGCATCACGTCGGCTATGCAGGCATACCGCTGGCCGGTGATGATGCTTTCGGCGTCGTCGTCCAGCTCCTCCTCCACGGCCTTGATCTTTTCCTCTATAGCAACCGATACGCCGGCCGGCAGCTGCAGCCGTTCCATCGCTTTCTCGTCCCGCTCAAAAAGCTTGACGGCGTACCATCGCCGCTGATCGGCAGGCAGATTGGATACCTTTTCCACTATGTGGGTCAGAACCCGCTCCACCGGCTGGGAAAAGGCGCAGGGCCGGGCGGCTTTACCCTTTTCCGCCGCCTGTATGGCCGCCTGGGCCGCCTCCATGATCCCCTCGCCCTTTAAAGCGGATATTTCCACCACCAGGCAGCCCAGCCTGCGGGACAGGGCGGCGGTATCGATTTCGTCGCCGTTTTTACGCACCGCGTCCATCATGTTGACGGCCACCGCCATAGGAATACCCAGCTCGGCCAGTTGGGTGGTCAGATAAAGGTTGCGCTCCAAATTGGTCCCGTCCACAATGTTGAGAATGGCGTCGGGACGTTCGTTGGTGAGATAGTCCCGGGCCACTACCTCCTCCAGAGTGTAGGGAGACAGGGAGTAGATACCCGGCAGGTCGGTGACCGTGATCTCCGGACGCTTTTTCAGCTTGCCTTCCTTTTTCTCCACCGTTACGCCCGGCCAGTTTCCCACAAACTGATTGGCGCCGGTAAGACCGTTGAACAGGGTCGTTTTGCCGCTGTTTGGATTGCCCGCAAGGGCGATTCTCCATTGCATAGGTCGCTTCCCTTCCTTTCAAAGCTCCGCAAGTAAGCACACGCTAACCGCAGGCTAAAAAAATATGGATTGTCCGCCGCCGTCAACGGGGGAGCTATGGGGTATGGGTAAAACCCATCCAGGCCGCGCCGTTGGGAGCGCCGGTCGTAAGGCCGGTCGGGACGGTCGCAAACCGCCCTTTAGGCTGCCCTTTTTGCCGGCTGCCGTACAATGGTCCTCCAGAGGCCGGGGCGGGACCGGCGGTTACTCCACCTCAATCGTTTGGGCGTCGGCCTTGCGCAGCGACAGCTCGTACCCTCGGACGGTGACCTCCACCGGGTCTCCCAAGGGCGCTACCCTGCGTATAAAAACCTGGGCGTTTTTTGTGATGCCCATGTCCATGATGCGCCGCTTG
>JAAVYX010000020.1 GCA_022791355.1 Clostridiales bacterium
GCGCAGCCCTGGAGGTGGCCAAGGCGGCGGCCGTAGGCTCCGTAGGATACCGCAGGCGGTAGCGTTTTTCTTCCCCTTCTTTTGTCGCGTGACAAAAGAAGGGGTCGCGCCTCGCGATACGGTAATGGAGTATCCATAAAAGTATACCTGGCGCGAAACCTCACTCTAAGCCAAAAAAGAAAGAGGAAATCTGGCGCGAAACCTCCCTCCCAGCTATAACAAATAAAAGGAAATCTGTAGGTCAAAAAACAAAAAGGAAATCCAGCAAAAAACAAAAACCAGAATAAAGACTGAAGCTGCATAAGGAGGCCCCTTTATGGCCTATACGCTAAACGAAAAGTTGCGGGGACTTACCCCCTACGATCCCGGCGCGGGGGATTACCCCGTCCGACTGGACGCCAACGAGTCCTTTCTCACCCCGCCCGGCTGGCTGCGGGCGAAAATCGCCGCCGCCCTGGCGGACGTACCCTACAACCGCTATCCCGATCCCAAGGCCGCCGCCCTCTGCGCCGCCTTTGCGGATTACTACGGAATTGACCCGGCCTGGGTCGCCGCTGGAAACGGATTGGACGAAGTGCTGTTTATTTTGGCCACCTGCTTTACAAAAGCGGGGGATACGCTGGTCACCGTCGCGCCCGACTTCTCCATGTACCGCTTTTACGGCCGTCTGGGGGAATGCCGGCTGGAAACCTACGACAAGGGGGAGGACTGCGCCGTCGACCCCGACGGACTCGTTGCCTTCTGCCGGGAGAAAAAGGCCGATATGCTCCTTTTTTCCAACCCCTGTAATCCCACCTCCCTGGGGCTTGACCGGGAGGCGGTGCGGAAAATCATCCGGGAGGCCGGCTGTCTGGTTGTGCTGGACGAGGCTTACATGGATTTTTCCGATCAGTCCCTCATACAAGAAGCGGACCGGTATGACAATCTGATTTTACTGCGCACCTGTTCGAAAATGCTGGGGCTGGCCGGTCTGCGGCTGGGCTTTTTTGTGGCCAATCCCCTGCTCACCGGCGCCTTTCGGGCCTGCAAGTCCCCCTATAACGTCAACGCCCTGTCCCAGGCGGCGGGGACCGTCGTGCTGCGGGAAAAAGAGTATCTGGACGACTGCCGCAGGCAGGCCGTCGCCTCCCGCGACTCGCTGTACGCGGGTCTGCGGCCCCTGTGTGACCGGCGGGGCTGGCGGTGCTTTACGCCTCAGACCAACTTTGTATTCCTAAAACCGCAGGATGCGCAGACGGTTCACGAAGGGCTGAAGGCGGCCGGGATTCTGGTGCGGCGTATGGGCGGTTTCCTGCGGATAACCGCCGGTACGGAAGAAGAAAATCAAAAGCTGCTTGCCGCGCTGGAAAAAATGGAGTAAGATAAAAGCAAAGGCCTTTGACCGGCGGATAGGAGAATAGTTTATGCAGCAAATGAAACGGCAGGCCGTCCTCACCCGGACGACCAAGGAAACCGATATCAGCCTGTCCTTGCAATTGGACGGCGGACCGGTGGAGATTGCTACCGGCGTGGGATTTTTCGACCATATGCTCACCGCTCTGGCCGTACACGGCGGCTGGGGGCTTACCCTGCATTGCAGGGGCGATTTAGAGGTGGACTGTCACCACACGGTGGAGGATACGGGGATTGTCCTGGGCAAGGCCATGGCTCAGGTTTTGGGGGACCGGTCGGGCATCGCCCGGTACGGCTCCTGCTCTATCCCCATGGACGAGGCGCTGGCCGCCTGTCATCTGGACGTCAGCGGCCGGCCCTACCTAGTGTTTGACGCGGCCTTTCCGCAGGAACGGGTAGGAGACTTCGACGCCTGCATGACCGTGGAATTCATGCGGGCTTTCTGCGTGAACGCCGGGGTGACCCTGCACATCCGCTGCGAATACGGCAGTAATTCCCATCACATGATCGAGGCCATGTTCAAGGCCCTGGCCCACGCGCTGAAAATCGCCCTTGCTCCTACCGACGGGGAGGTTTTGTCCACCAAGGGCGTGCTGTAGGCTTTAACATTTTTTGTTTATGCTTTGCATGCAGCGGCCAAAAGCGAAAGCTCTTTTTGTCGCTTGACAAAAGAAGGGGACCGGAGGCGCAGCCTGCGCAGGGACGTCGGGCGTTAATGGATTTGGTAATGGGGCAACTAGAAATAGCGAACAACTATATATAATTAAATGCATAAAGCGCAATTCCTGGTGGGCATTATGAAATATTACAAATAGGCAAAAGAAATTATGGATATGGACGCCGTGGAGTTTATTGGCGGTGTTTCAGCAAATGAAATTGACAATGCGATAGAATCCTTATCTGTTGCTTTCCCTGAAAGCTATAAGGCTTTTTTAACTGATTTTGGCGGCGATGATGCTGGCGGAGAAATGATCTTTGGTATAGATTTTCGTTCGGGGCATCGAGCCCCTCACAAAAATGTTACTTTGCACGACAAAGTATGCTTTGTCGTGCAAAGCATAACAAATCATGCAGAAGACGATGTTGTTATAGCCACACAAATGGAGCGCGGACAGGGTCTGCCGAAGCATTTGTTGATAATAGGCTTTTGGAATGATACTTTCGTTTGTTTGGACACAAGCAAAATGAACAATGGGGAATGTCCTGTTGTAGAAGTGAATGATGATTATAGCGAAACAGAAGCGATTGCGGATACCTCTGGAAAATTTTTGTATGAATATCTTAGCGAAGAATGATACGACTTCCAGCGTATGTTCGCGCTGGAGCGGCGAATATTTTATATGATATGCAATACCTTCATTGGGTTTGGAGCTTTACGCAGTGAGAATACGATTCCAAAAATAAAGCTGCGAAACAAAAGCTTCCGCCTGCACGGGCGGTCAGCGGCATGAGAATCTGCCGTGCCGCCGCTGATTTTACAAAAGGAGAGCTTTGGATGATTATTTTACCTGCTATCGATATATGCGGCGGTCAGTGCGTCCGGCTGCTGCGGGGAGACTTCGGTACGGCTGAGAAGGTAGCCGAGGACCCGTTGGAAACCGCCCTTTCCTTTCAGGCCGCCGGCGCCCGGTGGCTACATATGGTAGATCTGGACGGGGCCAAGGCCGGCCGGCCGGTCAACGCCGCTATTTTTACCCAGGCGGCCGAAAAATCGGGTCTGAAGGTGGAGGTGGGAGGCGGCATCCGCTCTATGGATACGGTGGAGCGCTATCTTGCCGCCGGAGTCAGCCGGGTGATTTTAGGCTCGGCCGCCTTGTCCGACCCCGCCCTTGTAAGGGATGCGGCGGGCCGGTACGGCGATAAGATCGCCGTGGGCATCGACGCCAAAAACCGTATGGTGTCGGCCGACGGCTGGCTCAAGGATTCCACCGTGGATTTTGTGGAGCTGGCCAAGCGAATGGAGCAGATGGGGGTCGGCTGCGTCATCTTCACCGACATTTCCAAGGACGGCACCCTGTCCGGCCCTAATCTGGAGCAGCTGGACGAACTGAGCCGGGCGGTGTCCTGTAAGGTGGTGGCCAGCGGCGGCATATCGAATATAGACGACATAAAGGCGCTGCGGAGCCTTGGACTGTACGGCGCCATCTGCGGCAAGTCGCTTTACAGCGGCCGGCTGGATTTGGCCCAGGCCATCCGTACCGCGGCGGTCGAAGCCGAGTAGCAGGAGCCTTTTGTCCGCTGCGACGCCGCTGCGTCCATGCCATGTTTTTCGCCGTGTCCCCATGTTGCCGGGCTGGGACCCAATCTATCTCCAACGCGCCCCAACCTGTCCCCTGGCGGGGCATGGCCGCATATAGTAAAAGGAGGCCGAAATGAACGACAATCTGGATCGCTATTTTCAAAAGGGGGAACTGATCCCCGCCGTTGTCCAGCAGACCGGTACCGGCGAGGTGCTTATGCTGGCCTATATGAACAAGGAATCGCTGCGTCTGACCCTGGAAACTGGCTACACTTGGTTTTACAGCCGCTCCCGTCAAAAACTTTGGAATAAGGGGGAAACCTCGGGACATAAGCAGGAGGTACTGTCGGTCACGGCCGACTGCGATTTCGACACCCTGCTCGTCGAGGTGGACCAAACCGGTCCGGCCTGTCATACCGGCAGCCATACTTGTTTTTTCAACCCGGTGGAATAACGGACGGCGTCGGCTGCCTCTGAAGACCCATACGGTTTCGGGAGAGGCCGCGAAGAGCGGGTTGTAGGCGGCCTTCTCTAAGTTGGCCGCCTAAGCCCTGCCGGCTGCGTACAACGGTCTATAGGCGGGGAATTACGGACCATTCAATGGGAGAGCGCCGGGCGGACGCTATACCAAGCTTTAAAGGACTGTCTAAAAGGGAACCTTCCCAACCTTTCAGGCCCGCGTTCCGCCGTATGCCGATAAACTGTTGCGGATTCCGCTGGACCGATGCATCCCCTTTTTATCCATCTTTTGCTTCTTTACTGTGTATACAGTTTTATAACTTTTATTCCCCGCAGCCGCCTTGACCGACCTACCGCCGTGGCACGGGGACAAGGAGAGAAAGAATATGAACGACGCGCTGAAGAGCTTATATGAAACGGTGGTTTCCCGCAAGGAAAACCATGAGGAGGGCTCCTACACTGGTTATCTGTTTGACAAGGGCCTAGACAAAATCCTGAAAAAGTGCGGCGAGGAGTGCGCCGAAACCATCATCGCGGCCAAAAACGGCAGCAAGGAGGAGCTGGTGTGCGAGGTTTCCGACCTCCTGTATCATCTCACCGTTTTGCTGGTGGAGCAAGGGGTCTCGCTGGCAGACGTAGAGACCGAGCTGCATAAGCGCAGCGGCAAAACGGGGAACTTAAAGCAGTTCCACGAGGTGGACAAAAATTCGTGATCGGCTACGACGACTATTTTAAGCCCTTTCCCGCCTTTGCGTCGGCCCGGCTGCTTTTGCGGGCGATCAAGATGTCCGACGCGGCCGACCTCTTCGCCTGCTGTAAGGAGCCGGAGGTCAGCCGTTATTCCGAATGGTATCCCCATCCCGACCTTGCCCGCAGCAAGGCCTATGTTTCCTGGATGCTTTCGGAGTACCGACGGAAACGGGGAACCACCTTCGCCGTTTGTCTACGGGAAACCGGGCGGCTGATCGGCACATGCAGTTATGTGGGACTGGACTTGGAGCATAAGGTCAGCGAGCTGGGTTACTGCCTGGCCAGGGACTGCTGGGGAAAGGGCTATGGGGCCGAGGCGGCCTTTATCCTGCTGGACCACGGCTTTCGGCGGATGGGACTCCACAGGATGGAGGCCAGGGTTATGCCCGAAAACGTCCGGTCGATCCGGGTGCTGGAAAAGCTGGGACTGGAGCGGGAGGGCCGGCTGCGCAAGGCCATTTACTGCAAGGGCGCCGACCACGACCTGGAACTCTACGCCATAACCGATCAAGGCTTTTTTGAGCGTTTCGGACGGTAGGGCCGGGATTTCTACGCCCTAGAGTGGGATGTAAAATCCAAAAATGACGTGGCTTTTCGCTCGGGGCGTCTAAGCGAAGGGCCTTTTGCCATTCCTTACTTCCTGCAAGAGACGCCTTGTGTTGCAGGCGCTAGAGGTCTCGAGAGAAAATTTGCATTTCGAGAATTTTTGACCCATCTATCACCTTTTATAGGCAAAATATGCATCGTTTTGCCCTTTTAAAACGCACTCTGGTTTGACAAAAATTGGCCGGATGGGTATAATAACCCAGTAGCCGTTGTACCCAAGCAGAAGGCTCTATACGCTGCGCGCGCCATCGGCCGCCGACCAAAAGCCGGACCGGGAAGCGGGCGGCGGATTCTCTTTCATAAACGGAAAAGGACGGAGGCAAAATAATGGAGTCTATCTGTGGAATCGACTGTACGAAATGTGACGTAAGCGGCGACTGCAAGGGTTGCTCCCAAACAGGCGGCCGGCCCTTTGGCGGGGAATGTGTCCTTGCGGCATACTGTCAAAAGGGAGAAGCGTCGCTGCGCGCTTTCAAAGAAAAACTGATTGCGGCTTTTCATGCGCTTGCCATTCCGGATATGGAGAAGGTCGCCGACCTCCATGCCCTTAAGGGTTCCTATGTCAACCTTGCGTATGCTTTGCCTAACGGACAGATCGTGAAGTTTTTGGACGACGATAAGATTTATTTGGGAAATCAGCTGCATAAAAAGGGGAGCGACAGATGCTATGGGATTGTTGCCGATGAAAAATATCTCTTGGTAGCTGAATACGGCTGTAATGGTTCCGACGCTGAGATTGTAGTATGGAAACGTTGGAATGAAGCCGGCCGTGTTTTGTAGCTGTTGGCAGAAGCCGGCCGGGGTTGTTTGTATACATTTCCGCGTATATTTGCCCATAAAAGGCGATGGAAGGGTGAAAAAGCCTCGAAATGCGCAAGCGTTTCCGGCGTTTTCCTTTCCATCCTTCTTTTCTTTAAAAATCCTACCATCTACCTCCAAAGGGAAAATACGGTTTTACGGGGGCAAAATTGCCGCATGCTGCGTTGTCCTCGTTGCCGGCCGAAAGGCCGGCGGCCTCGTCCGCCTTGCCTGCGTGGGTTTTCCACCCGTAAAACTCCGTAGGACCCAGCGGCGAGCCAAAATGAGGGCTGGCAGGGCCACAGGTAGCCGCCCCTTTGGGGCGGCCAGCGGGCTTTCGCCCGCCAAATCCGAGAACGCTGCTAGTTCCCCGACGGCCCTCATTTGGGCCGCCGCTGGGCGTATTTGCCCCCCCGAGGTAGATGGTAGCGTTTTGATTTTTCCAGCAGACTCTGGGAATCACAAGCGGATAGCAGTATGCACAAATATTGGCGGCAGAGAAGACGGGGGCAAGAGGTGCGAAGCAAGAAAGCCGCCATGTAAAAATCCGGTCCTGGCAATCGCTGTTGTCTGACCGGGCGGCCGGCGAGGCGTCTTTCGCAAAAATGGACCCGAGGCGTAGGGATCGCCATGCGGCCTGATCAAATGACAGGTTTTCCGATAAGGGAAAAGGCTGGTCTTTGCTTACCTGCCTGTCAGACTTCCATGGACCCAAAAAGCTCTCAAAGAGGAGGATATTTATGCCGGCGGAAAAGGCTGTAAGCACATTGTCCTTGGGCGTGATCGCTTTGAACGAAGAAGGTTGTCTTTCGGATATTTTAGCGGATATTGCAGCGCAGGATTATCCCCACGAAAAGATGGAGATCCTTTTGGTGGACGGCGGCTCAGCCGACGGGACCAAACGGATCATGGAGGCCTTTGCCCGGGAAAATCCGGCCGGCTTCCACCGCATATTGGTGCTGGACAACCCCAAAAAGCGACAGCCGGCCGGTTGGAACGTCGCCTTGCGTCACGCCCGGGGAGACGTCATTTTCCGGGTGGATGCTCACGCTTCCATCCCGGCCGATTTTGTTTCCAAAAATATGGAGCGGCTGAACCGGGGCGAAATGGTCAGCGGAGGCCCCCGTCCCAATATGGCCGAAAGGGATACGCCCGTATGCCGTACCCTGCTTATGGCCGAGGCCTCCATGTTCGGCAGCAGCGTGGCCTCTTACCGCCGGCAAAGCGAGCCCCGGTATGTCAACAGTCTGTTTCACGGCGCCTATCGCCGGGAGGTATTTGAGACGGTGGGAGGCTTTAACGAGCATCTCTGGCGCACCGAGGACAACGAGGTGCATTACCGCATCCGGCAGGCCGGCTTCAAACTCTGCTACGATCCGGCCGTGGTTTCCTATCAGCACACCCGCAACCAGTTGGGCAAGATGTTAAAGCAGAAGTACGGCAACGGCCTGTGGGTGGGCCTGACCCTGCCGGTCTGCCCCGGCTGCCTGTCTCTTTTTCACTTTGTGCCCTTTGCCTTTATCCTTGCCATTTTACTCACCACAGTCCTGGCCTTTTTGGGCTTCCCCTTCTTGGCGGGACTGATGTGGGCGGCCTACGGCCTGCTGGCGGCCGTCATGACGGTCAAGGCGATTCTTGAGGCCCGGCGGTTTCATATCAGCAATTTGCTGCTGCCCTTTTTGTTTTTGCTGCTGCATCTCTCCTACGGGGCCGGCACGGCCGTGGGCTTTTGCAGGCTGCCCTTCTGGCTGAAAAAAACCGGACGGGCCCATTGCCCGGAAATCGAAGAGGTAAAGGCCGTCATGCGGGAGAATCACGGCCGATTTTATGAAGAGGAGGCCGCGTAATGGCGGATTTGACTAGGGAAGAGCTGCGGGCTTTGCAGCAAAAAAGTTTGGAAATGGCGGTTTATTTCCGGGATTTTTGTAAGGAAAACGATCTGCTCTGTTACTTTTGCGGCGGCTGCTGTATCGGCGCGCTGCGTCATCAGGGCTTTATTCCCTGGGACGACGACGCGGATTTTTTCATGCCGCGGGAGGACTACGAGCGTATGCTCCGGCTGTGGCCCAAGAAGGCCGGCAGCCGGTACGTATTGGTCAACGCCGGTCCCGAGATGACCGACCGCAACCTTTTCGCCACCATCCGGGATCGTGAGACCACCGTTATCAAGCCCTATCAGCAGGATTTGGATATCTGCCACGGCCTGGCCATGGACATCCTGCCTTTGGACGGTTATCCCGATTCGGCTTTCCGGCGCAAAAAGCAGGTGTTTTGGGCCCTGCTGTATTCCTTGTTCAGAGCCCAGACCATTCCGGAAAAACACGGGGGGCTGATGGCCTTCGGCAGCAAGGTATTGCTGGGGGCGGTCCGCTCGAAAAAGCTGCGGTATAAAATCTGGCGTATGGCCGAGCGGCATATGACCCGGTATAAAATCGCCGACTGCACCGGCATCACCGAGCTGTGCTCCGGGCCGGGATACATGCGCAACCGTTATCCCAAGGAGCTCTTCGCCTCGGCGGTTTATAAGGAGTTTGAAGGGGAGCTCATGCCCCTGCCAGTGGGCTACGACCAGTATCTGCGCATCGTTTTTGGGGACTATATGCAGCTGCCGCCCCCGGAAAAACAGGCGGCCCATCACGACGCGGTGTTTTACGACTTGGAAACAGGGTATGAAGCCTACAGAGAGAAATACTACTGTGTTAAATAATCTCCGCTTTCGGCGGAAGCAAAAGGGGAACCGGCGCGCAGCCGGTTTCCCCTTTGCTTTTTCTCATTAAAAAATTTACAAATGGAAGATGAAATTTTGCGGCGGCGGGCATATTATAATTTATACGCCGGCCTGCGTTATCGCCGGCGTTTCAAACGTCATATGCTTTGATTTTTAAGCGGGAGATTTCGCGGCGGATTTCCTTTCATAAACTCCATTCCGTGACCGCCAGGCGCGACCAACTTTTCTTGATGCGAAGCAAAGTGGGCAAAAGACGCGCTCACGGAAATCCTTTTGACCGGGCTTCTCTCTGGACTCCTTTTCTAAACGGCACAAAGGGCTCTGCTCTTTGGATTCCCGCCCGCCTCCCTGCAATCCTGTCCTTTGTTCTACCCATTTCCTCTCAGCCGCAGGCTGCTGTCCTCTCGCTTCCCGCTAAAAAGAGCTACCGTTTCCCCCTCGCTATCAGCGGATAAGCGGTATCCAGCTAAAGCTCACATCCGTGTCGGCGGCAGTGTGCTCTTAGACCAGCCTTAGGTTTTGTCCCGCCGGGTTGCCTAGAGCATCCCTAGTTATAGAGGCGCTTTAGCGCCGGGACGCCAGACGCTGTGGAGTAAAAACAAAAGAATATTTGGCGCCAGACTTTTATCCTAGAGTGTGTTTTAAAACGCCCAAAAAGGTCTTAATGCCCATAAACAGGCAGTTGCAGCATCCCAAATTCTCGAAAGGCGAAAGCCTCTCTTACGGTTTCGTCCTTGCAATCACCTGTTTCTGAACCATAATCCGGCATTTGTTCGGTTTTAAAACACACGCTAGCTAAATGAAGTGAAAAAGAAATCTGCCGCGAACCCTTTATTCCAGCTCAAAAAAGAAAAACAGCTCTCAAACAACACCTCGTAGGAAACTAAAAAGCGAAAACAAACCCTATGCGCATACAGTTTTGAAAGGTGGCCTTATCTATGCCCGCTTTAATCACCCATTATCTCTTTGCCCGCCGGGTGGAGGCGGCGCTGAC
>JAAVYX010000021.1 GCA_022791355.1 Clostridiales bacterium
CGTTCATATAGATGGGCCGCAGAGAAATCTATAGATTTTCGTTCGGGGCATCGAGCCCCTCACAAAAATTTTGCTTTGTAAGACAAAGCATAGGATTTCCGGGAGGCGCGTTTTTCTCCCCTTTCTTTTGTCGCGTCACAAAAGAAAGGGTCGCGCCGTGCGATACGGTTTTGGAGAATCCATAAAAGGATTCCTGGCGCGAAACCTCCCGCTAGCCTCCAATAAGAGATAAAGCGATAAGCCTCCAAGCCCCCCGCTCAGCTAAATAAATAATATATTGCTAAATTAAAATATTGGCTCATAAACAAATTTTAAACCATCCGTTCCTGGATAAGCCCAATCATACGGGCCGCCGACTGGGCCAGAGTCTCGCCGGTAGTGTCCACAAGCAGCGCGTCTTCCGCCGGCTTTAAGGGGGCTACAGCCCGGCTTTCGTCCTGGGCGTCTCGCTGCTTCATATCCCGCAGCACCTCCTGGAAGGCGATCTCCCGCCCCTTCTCTATAAACTCCTCATACCGCCGCCGGGCCCGGTCCTCAGGGGAGGCGGTCAGAAAAATTTTGACGTCGGCTTCCGGCAGCACCACCGTGCCGATATCCCGCCCGTCCATCACCACATCGTGGGTACGGGCCATCTGCCGCTGTTGGTCCAGCAGAAACCGCCGGACGCAGGGCAGGGCCGAGGAAACGGAGGCCGTCATGGAAACTTCGGGGGTGCGGATGCGGTCGGAAACCCTTTCCCCGTTTAAATAGACCTGTTGGGTCCCGCCCTCAAACCGGATATCCACCTGTATACGCTCCAGCGCCTCTTCCACCTTGGCCGCTTCGGCCGCGTCGACGCCCTCCCGTAAAAGATAAAGAGCCACCGTCCGGTACAAAGCGCCGGTGTCCACGTAAATAAAACCCATCTCTCCCGCGATCTT
Source organism: Clostridiales bacterium (assembly GCA_022791355.1). Classification (GTDB taxonomy): domain Bacteria; phylum Bacillota; class Clostridia; order Oscillospirales; family Acutalibacteraceae; genus Howiella. The sequence continues at coordinate 921 of JAAVYX010000021.1, forward strand.
GCGGGCCAGGGTGCTCTTGCCCGCGCCCGCGGGTCCATCAATGGCAATGGAACGCATCTTTTTCCCTCCTGTGTCTTTTGAAATAGCGCGGCCGGCCGTCCCCGTTTCAGAGGACGCGGCCCCGCCTCCATCCTATCTCGGCCGTAGGCCAACGAGTAAAAAACGATTTGACGCCAACCGGCCAAGCCCCGGCACAGAATCGGTCGGAAAGGGCCCGACGCGGACCCGAACAATTACGATTCCGCCATGGACCGGCCGGCCAAAAAGCCGGTGGACCAGGCGATCTGCAAATTAAAGCCGCCGGTATACGCGTCCAAATCCAGCACCTCGCCGGCGAAATACAGGCCCTCGCACCGCCGGGACGCCATGGTGTGCGGGTCTACCTCCCCTACCGGTATGCCGCCCCGGGTGACGATAGCCTCCTCCACCGGCCGGAAACCGGTAACCGTCAAGGGCAGGGCCTTGAGTAGCCCGCAGAGCCGGCCCCGGACCTCCCTGGTGAGCTGATTGACCTTACAGCTTCCCCGCTCCCCGGTCAGCCGCACCATAACCGGGATGAGCTTGCGGGGCAGCAGGTCCTGTAAGGCGTTGGTGAAATCCCTATTGCTGTACTTCTCAAAGTCCCTTTGCAGCCGGGCGTCCAGCTGTTCGGGGGGCAGGGCCGGCTTCAGGTCAATCCGCACGGCGTACCGCCCGTCCTCCGGGTTGGAAAGATGGGCGCTGGCGCTTAAAATCATGGGGCCGGACAGGCCGAAATGAGTGAAAAGCATCTCGCCAAAATCGGTGTAAACCGGTTTTTTCTTCCCCTTCTCCAGCACCTTCAGCCCGACGTTTCTAAGACTCAGCCCCTGCAGCTCGGCGCACCAGCCCTCGTGGACCGTCAGCGGCGCTAAGGACGGTCCGGTTGGCATAAGTCCGTGTCCCGCCTGGGCCGCTAGGGCGTACCCGTCCCCGGTAGAACCGGTGACGGGGTAGGACAAGCCCCCCGTCGCGATCAAAACCCGATCCGCCGGCAGGGTCCGCCCGTCCTCCAGAATCACGCCGGTCACCCGGCGGGAGGGCCTTTTTTTCTTCTCATCCGCAGCCGCGGCTCCGGGCAGCGGCTCCAGCCGCAGTTCCGCGGCCCGGCCCTGTAAAAGCCGTACCCCGGCCTTTTTTCCGGCGGCGGTCAAGGCGTCTACAATGTCCACCGCTCGGTCGGACTGGGGAAAGACCCGGTTTCCCCGCTCCACCTTTAAGGGGACCCCCGCCTCCTCAAAAAAGTCCATAACCGCGCGGGGCGGGAAGGCCGAAAAGGCGGTGTAGAGAAACCGGCCGTTGCGGGGCGTGGAGGCGATTAGCTGGGGTTCGGCGCAGTCGTTGGTTAGATTGCAGCGGCCCTTACCGGTAATCAGCAGCTTGCGTGCAGGCCGCTCCCGCCGCTCCACCAGAGTAACGCCGCACCCGCGCCGCGCCGCCTGACAGGCCGCCATCATCCCGGCCGGCCCGCCGCCTATGACAATAATAGAAGGCTTCATCTCGCCACGCCTCCTTTCCTGCACTGTTCGTACCCGTCTGTGCGCATTATTACCGGGACCCGTATGGAACTCATAAATTCTATACGCCCTGCAAATTTTTCATTCGTTCCGCCGCCAGATCGTGCAACGCTTTCCAATATATATACGTACGCCATGTGCGCGGCGCGTGGTATAATTGGCGTCCCCGCCGTCCTCGGCGTGGGGCCATCCGTCTGGTATAGTGTCCGCTTTGCGGACATTATACTTTAGGCGCATGCCTATGGTATAATTGGCGTCCCCGCCGTCCTCGGCGCGGGGCCGTCCGTCTGGTATAGTGTCCGCTTTGCGGACATTATACCAAGCCCCCAACCAAATAACAAGCTAAAAAACAAGTCCCGTCCGCAGGAGAGAAAGGCGGACGGGACAAAGGAGAAATCACTTATAAAGGTAAACCGCGTTTAAGCCTTGCGGGCCAGAATTTTACAGATTTCCATCACGTCGCTGATGGTAAAGAGCTTATCGCCGTCCAGGTCTCCCCGCAGCAGCTCCTCCTGGGTGGGAACCTTTCCGGCCGACTGACGGGCCAGCACCTTGCAGGCCTCCATCACATCCTGTATCGTGACCTCACCGCTGCCGTCCATATCCCCGGGGACGGCCGCCGAACCCGGTCCGGGCGTTTCGCTGTCCAGCAGGCCGGCGAAAATACTTTCGGGCTCGGCCGCCGTCTTGACGTCGAACTCCCAGGCGCTGGCCCAGACGCCGCCGGTGGTCCCTGTGATGGAGAAGCGGATATACCGGCCCCTCGCGGCCTTATCGATTTCCCGCCAGATTTTATCCTGGTTCATATGATAGGTCTCGGACTGGTACGCGCTCCAGTTTTGGCCGTCCTCGGAAATCTCGATGGTATAGGTCCAGTCGGTGGGCTTCTCAAAGAGGATGCGCATGCCGGTGATATCGGCCGCGCCGCCCATATCCATGGTGACGGTCTGGGGCTTCTCCTCGCCGGGCGGACAGTACCGGGTGGTCTCGTTGCCGTCCAGCATGGCGAAGGGCGAATCCACAGGATTGCTGTAGGAGGTTGCGCCGCAGAGCTTGTTCTGGGCCAGATTGGTCTGGGAGCCGTCGGCGTATACGGCCATCTCGGCCACCGAGATGTAGCCCACCCCGGCCGACTCGGTACATTTCAGCGCCACATAACGGCCCCGGGCCCTTCCGGTCTCCTCAAACTCCTGCCGGCTTTCGGCGTTTTTGCTCCTGTCGGCAAACAGCTCCCATTCCTTGGCGTCTTCGGAATACAGCACCTGATACTTCCAGGCCTGCCCGCTGGTAAAGGTCAGCTTGACCCGGCCGACGTCCTGGACGCCGCCCAGGTCCACCATCAGAATCTGGGGCGTTTCCTGACTGCCGGCCGCCCAATAGGTCTCCGGATCGCCGTCGAAGGCGGCGGCGGGCGAGTTGCCGTTGTTCCGGGAGCTGGTCGCCTGCGCCAGCCAGCTCTTGGGCCGGCCGGCGGCCGCCTTGGGCTCCTCCCCTACAAACACGTAGGAGGACGAAACGCCCCGGTTCATCCGGGCGTAGAAGGGAATGGCCTTGGCCTGGACGGTCTGCAGCTTGCCGTTGTAGTCGTAATACCGGGCCTCGGCGGACAGGGTGGTCACGCCTCCCAGCAGCCCGGCCTCAAACCGGGCGGTCAGCGCCGCGTCGGGGGCCACGCCCATGCAGAACTCGCCCGTGCCAAACCCGGGAATAGTCGGATTGTCGACGCCCTCAAAGCAGTACACCAGGGGCCCGTAGCCCAGGGCCACCATGCCCTGGGTAAAGGCGACCTGCTCGTCGTTGTAGATGCGGCGTGGCTCCATGGGGAAGGAGACCGTCACCTCGTCCCCCGCCTTTACAGCCAGCACCGCATAGCCCTTTTCCATTTGGTAGGCGGCCGCCCTGTCGCCTACCCGGATGGTCTCCTTGCCGGCGCCCACCCAGTCGGGGATGCGGATGTGCAGCTCGGTATCCTTACCGGCCGTGATGACCGAATCCCCGCCGAAGGGCATGCCGCTTTCCATGGTAAGCTTCCGGCCGTCGGGCAGGGTCAGCTCGCTGGATACAAACTGGTTGACGTATATGGCTTCATCGGTATAGGAGTAAATATAGGCAGGCATTTCGGAATAGAACTTTAGGAACATGGGCGGGCAGCAGGGCGTGTAGTTTATCCAGTCCCACCGGCCCTCCTTGGCCGAGAGGGGCTGTTGGTAATAGAAGCTGTCGCCGTCAAGGCCCATGCCGCCCAGCACGCCGTTGTAAATGTAGTTCTCCACCACGTCGGCGTACTTTGCGTCCCCGAAGGAGAGACTCAAATACGCGCTGAAGAAGCCCATGGCCACCTGCGCGCAGGTTTCGCAGTAGCCGTCGTTGGGCAGGTGGTAGTTGTCGCCGTAGGCCTCGTCCATACCCACGGCCCCCACGCCGCCGGTGATGTACATCTGCTTATTTACGATGTTGTTCCAGAGATGGTCGGCGGTGGCCAGATAGGTGTGATTCTGAAATTCCCGGCCGGCGGCGGCCATACCGGTGTAGAACAGGTTGGCCCGCACCGCGTGGCCGGCGGCCACGGTCTGGTCGTAGTACAGGGCGTGGTCCTGGGCGTAGACCCCGTAGTTTGCGCCGCCCACCCGGTTTTCATAGTTGCCCCGGTTCTCGATCCAGAACTTGACCAGCTCGGCGTATTCGTTCTCGTCGATAGACAGGGGATAGTCGGGGTTATACCGCTGGATCTCGGCCTTGAGTTCGGGATTGTCCCGATAGAGAATATAGAGCTTTAAGAGCATCTCCTCCGGCCCCTCGTGGGAAGGGACCATGTTGATCTTTTTCGAGCCGTCGGCCTTCTGGCCGTAGCCGTAATTGCCGGCGATAAACTCGGCGAACCGGGTGGCTACAAAGAGCAGCTTGGTCTTGCCCGTGGCCTTGTAATAGTGTACGGCCGCCTCGGTCATACAGCCGAAATTGTAAGCGTCGTGATACTGCCGGGCGTCCCCCGACTCGTCAAAGTACAGCCCTGGAAAATCCATCATCATCCAGGTGCTCAGGTACCCGGTTTCGCTGCGCAGACAGGCCTGGTAGATCACGTCTACATACCGGTCGATGCGGGCCTCTATCTCCTTGTTGGGCCTTACCCGCAAAAAGTCGGCCGCCCCCCGGATGGATTCAAAGAGCAGACCGTCGTTCCAGGGCAGGGTCTGGGCCTTGTCCTTCTGTCCCGGCAGGCCGGCCCGGGCAAAATTGTCCACCGTACCGGCCTTTTCCAGATTTTCCAGCACGGTCTCCACCGTCACGTCGGCGATGACGTCCAGCTTCTCCTTCCAGAAGCCGCCGGTTACCTTGACCTGTTCAAGCTCTGGCTGCTGCATATCCATCGTCTCCTTATCCGACACGCGGAATGTAATGGTATATTCGCTGAAGGTTCCGTCCTTTTCCAGACGGATTTTGGCCGTACCCGGCAGCGACGAGGCCTGGGTCACTGTAGCCGTGACGCCGGAGGCCGAAAAGTCTGCCTCCACCACCGGCGGCTGTACGACACCCGGCGCCAATACTTGCTGATAGTCGTGGTTGGCGGCGCTGAACATTTGGAAGGGCTCCCCGTCGATCGTAACCCTGCCCTCGGGCAGCTCTACCGGTTTCTCCACAGCGATCCCCCCACTTGCCGGCCAAATACATCTGCACCCGGTCGGCCTCGTCCTCTCTGAGTCCCCGGTCGAATACCAGGATTTCGGATATCGTACCCACCATACTGGCAGCCGGCCCCGAACCGCCGCCGATAAAGTTGGGCTGGTCGTTGTGAACCGGATTACCGGAGCCGGGCAGCCTGCCGATTTGTACGCCGTTGATATACTGACTGCCGCCCGGCCCGTCCTTGACGCCGCCCAGTATATAGCTGGAGCCGGCCGACACGGCCCGGTTGTCGCCGTTATAGTTTCGATAGCCGCCGTCGTCCTTCCAGCCGAAGTTGAAGCCGCCGTTTTCCAGATTGAAATACCAGTTATGGTCGCCGGCCAGCCCCAGCTTGGAAAAAATCTGGTTGGCGTCTCCGGCGTTGACCAGCTCGTCCGGGTTGACCACGGCGAATATGCTCAAGCTGTCCAGCGTGAAGCTCTCCTGTAATTGGAGATGGGTCTGCTGGGAAAAACGCACGCCCGGCTTCCCCCCGATTTTTCCCTGGGCCATATAAACCGGCTGCTTGCTCTCGTCGGCCTGGGCCGCGTCGTAGGCGGCATTGCCGGCCCTGTTAAGCCACCGGGAGACCTTGGCCCCGTCGCCCAGCTGCAAGTCCGCCGCGTCGTACCAGGCCTTCAAGCCGTCCATCCCCTCCGGCGACCAATCGGCGGCGGCCGGCTGTATCCCGGCCGGAAAAGCCGTTCCCACGGTCAGCGCGGCCGTCAGCAGCAGGCTCCAGAATTTTTTCATATGACCATTACCTCCCATTGCTCCCTTAATATCATTAACGTTAATGTTGCTGCTAACAGCATAGCATTTTTCTGCAAATTTGTCAAGTTGTTTTGGGGATGGTTCCGGGTTAAAGAAAATCTGCCGCCTATCATACGCAAGGATAAATATGCTCAGCAGCGAACACAAACGCGGGGCTGGAAAATTGGAAAAACCAGTAAGCCCTCCTGGGGGGCTGCCTGTACGAACAGTCCCAAGGAGGGCTTACTGGGCGTATTTTATCTTACCAGTAGATATTTCTTATCGCCTTTTTGCCGATTAAAGCGGAATTATACGGATAGAAATCACTTTGCAAAAAAGGCGAAGCCGCAGGCGCCGGGGCCCACATGCACGCCGACGGTGGCGCCGATGTCGCAGCGGGCGAAGGCGTCTATGTCAAAATCGGTATAATGGGCGATTTGCCGGCCTAATTCCTCCATCAGCTCCGGGTTATCCGTATGGGCGATGATGCGGGGCCGCTCCAGATCCACATTTCCCTTTTTCAGCAGCTCGATTAAGGCGTCGAAAGCCCGCTTCTGCCCCCGCTGCTTGTCAATCGCCTCCACCAGGCCGTTTTTGATGGTAATAATCGGCTTGATATTCAGCACCGAGCCGAAAAAGGCCGAGGTACTGGACAGCCGGCCGCCCATCTGCAAATACTTCAAGGTTCCCACAGAGGCATAGAGGAAATTTTTGCTTTTTACCCGTTCTAACTCCTCGTAGATCTCCCGGGCCGAATAGCCCAGCATCTTGAGCCGGACGGCCTCCATCACCATAATGCCCAGGGCGAAGGTGACGGTTTGGGAATCCACAATGTAGAGGTTTTCCAGCTTCTCGGTGTCCCGGACCAGGCAGGAGGACAGATAGGTGCCGCTCATCTCCTTGGAAATGAAGACGGCCACCACCTCGTCGCCTGCGTCCAGGTACTTTTTAAAAACCCGGGTCAGCTCGCCGGGGGTAGGCTGGGAGGTTTTGGGAAGCTCCTCCACCGTTTCCAGCTTGCGGAAAAACCGGTCGGGGGTCATCTCCACGCCGGAAAGGTAGCTCTCCTCCCCGAAGACGATGCGCAGGGGGATGATTTCTATATCGTTGGCCGCCGCATAGGCCGGCGAAATGTCGCTGCTGGAATCCGTTATAATTTTAACAGCCAATGGGCCTTCCTCCTTTATGATATACAAACGGCGCGTTTCACCCTGACAAAGGGAAGGCGTGAGGACCGGACAGAGCTGCGCCGCCAGCTGAAAAATTGCCGGCTGGGTTGGGTCTTGATCTGCCCTGCGTTTGTCCCTTTGCCTAGTTTTCTCCCTTTCTTCGGTCCGTGACCGAAGGCTGTGCAGAAGAGGTCCGTCTTTTCTATACGGATAGCATCACCCGCCGTCTTTTTTCGACTTTTCCACTTTATCAGACCGGCCTGCTTTTGTCAAGGAAACCCCTTTGCAGGCCCTTTTATCTTTCGCATTGACGGCTCTAGCCATTGGCGATTTCACTAACAGCCGCTTGAAATGAAAAAAACTCGTGATATAATTGGCTCGACAAAACAAAATTTATCGGGCAGTGAGCCAGCCCCGGCTCACTGCCCATTCCGCCATTTTAACGATGGAAAATTCTTATAAGCGTTTCTCAAGAAGAAAGAGAAAAGGGATCCTTTGCAGGCCCGATAGAAACCGTACCGTCCGGCCAAAGGCGGATGCTTGCCGGCCGGACGCTCAGGTATTTGCATACAGGGCGGCCGCGGCCTCGGCGCAGCGCAGACCGTCCACCGCCGCCGAGACAATGCCGCCGGCATAGCCCGCTCCCTCGCCGCAGGGATAAAGTCCCTGTATAGGGGACATGCAGTCTTCCCCCCGCTCCAGCCGGACGGGCGAGGAGCTGCGGGTCTCGGGGCCGGTGAGCAGCGCATCGGGCAGGGCGAAGCCTTTTAGCTTCCGATCCATCAGGCGGACGCCCTCCCGCATAGCTTGAGTTACGAAGGGGGGCAGAAAGTCCTCCATGGCGGCGGGGACGACCCCGGGCAGATAGGTGGGCGTCACCGCACCCTCCAGGCTGGTCGAGGCCCGACCCTCCAAAAAGTCCCCCACCTTTTGGGCCGGGGCGCGGTAGCCGCCCGACAGGGCGTAGGCCCTTTCCTCTATTTGACGCTGAAAGGCCAGCCCCGCCAAGGGATGATCGGAGTCAAAGTCGGCCGGGCCGACCCCCACCAGCAGGGCGCTGTTGGCGTTGCCCCCGTCCCGGGCGTAATTGCTCATGCCGTTGGTGACCACCCGGCCCGGCTCGCTGGCGGCGGCGACTACCTGCCCGCCGGGACACATACAGAAGGTGTAAACCCCTCTGCCGCTTTCCAGATGGATGGCCAGCTTGTAGTCGGCGGCCCCCAGGGCCGGGTGACCGGCTACCGCGCCGTACTGGGCCCGGTCGATGAGGGACTGGGGATGCTCAATACGGGCCCCCACCGCAAAGGCCTTTTGCCCCATGGGAACCCCCCGGTCATACAAGGCCTCCAGGGTATCCCGGGCCGAATGGCCTATGGCCAGAATGAGGGTCTCGCAGTCTGCCGTCTCCAGCCCCGCCGCCGTTTCCAGCGTTACGCGGCGCAGGCGGCCGCCGTCGATCTCCAGATCCCGCAGCTTGCAGGAAAAACGCACCTCGCCCCCCAGAGACTGGATGCGCTCCCGCAGTTTTTTTACGATACCGGGCAGCAGATCGGTGCCTACGTGGGGCTTTTTCTCGTATAGGATTTCGGCCGGGGCCCCGCATTCCACAAAGGTCTCCAAAACCTGCCGGCAGCGGGGGTCTCCCACGCCGGTATGCAGCTTGCCGTCTGAAAAGGTTCCGGCGCCCCCCTCCCCAAATTGGACGTTGGACTCCGGGTTTAAAGGTCCGCCTGAGAAAAAGCGGTCTACGTCGGCCTGCCGTTCCTCCACCGGCCGTCCCCGCTCGACGAGCAGAGGCCGCAGACCCGACCGGGCCAGGTATAACGCGGCGAAAAGGCCGGCCGGGCCGCTGCCTACCACCAGTGGGCGGGGACAGCCGGCGGCCAGTACCCGCCGGGGCGGCGGATTTTTGTCCCTCTTCTTTTCGTATAGGCTGATATTTTTGTCCCGTAAACGGCGACAAAGGGCCGCTTCTTTGCCCCGCAGAGACACCAGCAGGGAACAGGAAAAGAAAAGATCTGGCTTTTTTCGGGCGTCCACCGATTTCCGATAGAGCTTGACAGACTGGATTTCTCCTTCCGGCAGGCGCAGGGCCTTGGCGGCTATGGGCTTTAAATTCGTAAAGTCCGTTTCCAGAGATAAACGAAGATTTTGTATTTTTATCAAAGTGTTGGCTCCTTACTATGCTTTTAACAATGAATCGGCGGCCGACCGTCCGGCCAGCAGACCGCTGGCCCAGGCCCACTGGAGGTTATAACCCCCGCAGTCCCCGTCTACGTCTAACGCCTCGCCGCAGGCGTAGAGTCCCTTTACCTTCCGGGATTCCAAGCCGCTTGGAGAAAAGCCGGCCAAATCCAGTCCCCCGGCGGTGGTCTGGGCGTTGGCCCAGCCGGTGTGGCCAGTCACCCGAAAACGAAAATCCTTGACCTTGGAGGCCACCGCCTTCCACTGGACCTGCGTCAGCCCGCCGGCCGGGTCCCGCAGGGAAAGGCCGCAGGCTTTAAACAGGGTCTGCCCCACCCGCTTATGAAGCAGGCCGGTAAAATAGTCCTCCAGGGGGCAGGCGGGCCGCCGGGCCGCCCGGTTCGACAGCAGGGCGCACACCCGATGGAAAGGGTAATCCGGCATACAGTCCACCGACACCTCCGCCCTACGCCCCTTGCCAGCTCGGACGGCGGCCCGTGAAATTTGCAGAATCGGGGGACCGGAAAGACCGTAATCGGTAAAGAGGATTTCCCCGGCCTCGGCCCGCTCTTTTTTCCCGTCTATATATAAAGTCGCGCTGCCCTCCACCTTGATTCCCTTTAGGGGTCTTGTATAGGTCGAGTCGGTTTTTAGCTGTACAATCGCCGGGGTCTCAGGCAAAACGATATGCCCCAACGCCTCCAGCAGCCGACAGCCGCCGCCGTCGCTACCAAGCTTTGGGGCGGCGCTTCCTCCGGCGGCCAGGATGACCCTGCGGGCGGCGTACCGGCCCGGCCCGGCCCTTTCTTCGGCTTCCACCAAAAAGCCGCCCCCACGAGGACGTATGCTCGTGACCCGGCAGCCGCACCGAGTAAGGGCTCCCGCCTCGGCCGCGCCGGCCCGCAGGGCGTCCAGCACGGATGACGCCTGTAAGGAATAGGGATAGGCCCGGCCGGTTTCATCAAACCGGAAAAGCACCCCCAGCTCAGCAAAAAAGGCCGCCGTCTGCCGGGGAGACAGGGTGCGCAGTACAGCTTCCGCTATCTCGGGGCGGACGGTGTGAAATTTTGCAGGGGATACGTCCCGATTGGTGATGTTGCAGCGGCCGTTGCCGGTGACCAACAGCTTTTTACCCACCCGGTCCAGCCTTTCCAGAATCAGGATGCTTGCCGGAGGACGGCGGCCGGCAATCCCGCGTCCGGCCGCAATGGCCGCGGCCAGCCCCGACGCGCCGCCCCCAATAACTAGAATGTCGTATGCTTGTACCACAAGCCTTTCGCTCCTTCCCGGCCGCCGCGGCTTCTTCTCTTGCAGCCATAGGCCTGCTTTTTAGTCTTTTCAGTTTATTGCCTTTACTTTTTAAATTAGAGTGAGGTTTCGCGCCAGATTTTCTTTGGCTCTTCCCTCTGCCCATCAGCAACCGTCTGCTTTGCTCTCGCTTTCCGAAAGTAAGCGTTAACGTTTCTCTCCTGCTATCGGGGGATAAGCGAAACGTTAAAAGCTAAAGCTCTCAGCCGTGCCGGCGGCAGGCTGCTCTTAGACTAGGGTCCTGTTATATCCCGCCGGCTTTCCAAGAGCCTTTTAAGTTCCTGGCCGAAAGCAGGTGCGAATTTTTGACTTCCCAGCCAAAAAAGAGGCTCTACTTCCTACATATATCACAGGCTGCGTTGCCGGGAGACGCGGCCCCAAAAAACCAGAGGGACGCGATCATAAAGATACCGCAGATGATAACGCTTGTCTACCCATTCTTTTGTCGTTTCACAAGAAGAGGGTGCGCTACTAGATCAAGTATTGGAGTAACCGTAGAGGGATACCCGGCGCGAAACCTCTATTCCAGACAATCAAAAAAAGAAATCTGCCAAAAAAACTCACTCCCAGCCAATAAAAGAAAACATATTACCTCTTACTTCTAATCATACCCTCTTTTACAAATCGGCGCAAGCCGTTTTTCCCCTCTCTGGACTTTTTAGGGGAATCCGGCTATAATATGGAATATGTTAAGGGAAAATGAAAGAAGCCTTAAGCTTTTTCGGATATACTAAAAAGCAGAAAACACGTCCGCCGTCTCTGGCCGCGGCCCAGCGGATCCGGCGAATCTCACGGAGGGAGCAGCATGCAGCTTAAAATCGGTCTTTTAAACGATTCCTTTCCGCCCACCATCGACGGCGTAGCCAACACCGTGCTCAATTATGCCCAGTCCATCACCCATAACCATGGGGAGGCGCTGGTCATCACCCCGAAATATCCTCACGTTATCGACGATTATCCCTTTCGGGTTTACCGCTACCATTCCATCCCCATCGTGGGATCGTTGAGCTATCGGGCGGGCAATCCCTTCCTGCCCGCCACCATCACCGAGCTCCACGCCGAAAAAATGGACCTGCTTCACGTACACAGCCCTTTCGCCTCCTCGGTGCTGGCCCGGCAGCTCATCCGTCCCAAAAAATACCGGGTGCCGGTGGTGCTGACCTATCATACCAAATATGAGTACGATATCGAAAAGTTCATCCGCGCAAGCCGGCTGCAAAAGGTGGTAAAACGGTTCATCCGCCACAATATCCATCTGGCCGACGAGGTCTGGGCCGTGTCCCAGGGGGCCGGAGAAAGTCTGCGGGTTATGGGCTATCAAGGAGATTTCCGGGTCATGCCCAACGGCACCGATTTTGCCAAGGGCAAGGCGGCTCCCGAACAAATACGGGAGCTGTGCCGCATCTATAATATCAGTAAAGACGAACTGGTCTTTTTATCGGTGGGCCGTATGATGTGGTATAAAAATATTAAAATCACCTTGGACGCGCTGGAGGTGGTAAAGGCCGCGGGCATTCCCTTTAGGGCCGTCTTTGTGGGCGAGGGCGCCGACCGGCCGGCCATCGAACAGTATGCCCGCTCTCTAGGGCTTTCCCAGCAGACGATTTTTACCGGCGCCATTTACGACCGTGAGAAGGTTCGGGCTTATTTCAGCCTGGCCGACCTTTTCCTTTTTCCCTCCACCTACGACACCTCCGGGCTGGTGGTCAAGGAGGCCGCGGCCTGCAGCTGTCCCAGTCTGCTGGTGGCCGGAAGCTGCGCCGCCGAAGGAGTTGTGGACAATGAAACCGGCCTGCTAGCCGATGAGTCGGCCGACAGCTGCGCCCAGCGCATCCTGGCCGCCCTGCGGGAACCAGGATTGCTGGAGCGCATCGGCAAGGGCGCGGCCGAACGGGTCTACCTTTCCTGGGACGACGCGGTGGCTATGGCATATAAGCGTTATGAACAGATCATTGAAAAGTGGCCCCTTCCTCTGCCCAACCTGCACAAAAATTGGTGAAAAACAACCGATTCGCTTCTAACAGCCGTCTCGCGCGGCTGTTTTTTATTTTTGGGGTCTATTTGGAAATAAATAATGCCTATCGTCTCCGTCCAGCCGGTCCGCTGAACGGAAAGCGTCCAGAGTTTCTCCCTTTTCCACAGATTTTTCCTTTTCCTTATTGACAGCTCAGCCGTAGATGTACTACAGTAAAGATACAGAAACAGACCGGTCGCATATTAGACAGAAGAAGGAGAGAAGGATCATGTTTGATATTGTAGCCTTGGGGGAGCTGCTCATCGATTTTACGCCCAGAGGCGTCAGCGAGCAGGGAAGCTATGTGTTTGAGGCCAATTCCGGCGGCGCGCCCTGTAATGTGCTGGCGGCTGCCCGCAGGCTGGACAAATCCGCCGCTTTTATCGGCAAGGTAGGAACCGACATGTTCGGCCGCTTTTTAAAGGAAACCATTGAAAAACTGGGTATCGACTCCAGCGGCCTGATTCTCTCGGAGGAGTTTTTTACCACGCTAGCCTTTGTCAAGCTGGACGAGCAGGGCAATCGGGAATTTTCCTTTTCCCGCAACAACAGCGCCGACGTTATGCTGACCCCCGAGGAGGTTGACCCCGCCCTGATCCGACAGGCCCGAATTTTTCACTGCGGCACCCTCTCCCTGACCCATCCGGCCTCCCGAGCCGCCCTGCGCAAGGGGTTGGATTTAGCCAAGGAATACGGCGTTTTAATCTCGGTGGACCCTAATTTGCGGGAACCCTTATGGGAGAATCTGGAGGCGGCTAAAGCGGCCATGCGGCTGGTCCTGTCCTGTGCCGATATCATCAAGATTTCGGACTATGAGCTGGCGTTTTTATACGGAGAAACCGATGTGGTCAAGGCGGCCCGGCGGCTGCTGGAGGACTTCCGGCCCAAAATTCTTTTCGCCACCTGCGGAAAAGAGGGTGCTTACCTGCTCAAGGACGGCATCCTGCTCCATCAGCCCTGCTTTGAAGTAAAGACCATCGACACTACCGGCGCGGGAGACGCCTTCTGCGGCGCCGCCCTAAGCCGCCTGGCAGACCGCGGCCTTGCCTTTGATCGTCTGGATGAGGCGGCTTGCAGGGAGTTGCTTCGCTACGCCTCGGCGGCCGCCAGCCTGGCCACCGCCAAACGGGGCGCCATACCAGCCATGCCCGCAGCCGGAGAAATCGACCGGCTGCTTCAAGGGGCCTAACGGTGAAAGCGGCTTTATGATTTCACGCCAAAAGGGGTCGGACGGCTGCTTAAGGAGCGGTCTCCCTCCCGCGCTTTTTTGATCGGATCAAACCTTTTATGATACAGAGGGCGCAGAGCTTTAGGAGGGGCGAAAGGGCTATGAACAGTCAAACAAATTTTTTGTTTTTATGCAGAGTACAATTGTATCGCGCCCGTATAACCGCGGCAATCCCAAAACGGTTCCTTGCCGCAGCGGCCGTCCTGCTGGCCGTCTGCCTGCTATGCGCGGGGTGCGGCGGCAAACAGAAAATCGCCAGCGCGGCTTCTGGGGAACAGAGCGTCAGCTCTGCGGAAACCGCCGCGGATGACAATTCGGAAAACTCGCAAAGTGAAGGCGGCGCGGACTCCGCCGGTCCCGCCGATACGCCCCCGGCCGGAAGCGAAAGCGGCGCGGATCCTTCCGGCGGCTCCTATTCCGGCCCTTCTACGGGGCCTTCCTCCGGACCGGCCTCCAGCGCGGGACTGGTCCCTTTAAAGGTGACCGGAACCCAGCTGACAGGGGCCGACGGCAGTCCGGTGGTCTTAAAGGGGGTTAGTACCCACGGCCTCTCCTGGTTCCCGGAATATGTAAACGCGGACAGCTTCCGGCAGCTGCATAGCCAGTGGGGCGTAAACTGCATCCGATTGGCCATGTATACGGCCGAATACAACGGTTATTGCACCGGCGGCGCACAGAATCAGGCAAAGCTGAAGGCCCTGATTGACGACGGGGTGAAATATGCCGCGCAAAACCAGATGTACGCGATCATCGACTGGCACATTTTAAGCGACGGCAATCCCCATACCTATCTGGAACAGGCCAAGGCCTTTTTTGACGAGACGGCGGAAAAGTACGCGTCCTGCGATCATGTGCTGTATGAAATCTGCAACGAGCCCAACGGCGGAACCTCCTGGCAGCAGATTAAATCCTACGCCCAGCAGGTAATCCCCGTCATTCGCCAGAGGGACCCCGACGCGGTGATTATCGTAGGTACGCCAAACTGGTCTCAATATGTGGGGCAGGCCGCCGCCGACCCCATCGCCGGATACGACAACATTATGTACGCCCTGCATTTTTACGCGGCCACCCATACCGATTCCCTGCGCCAGGAAATGACGGCGGCTATCCAATCCGGCCTGCCGGTCATTGTTTCGGAATTCGGCATTTGCGACGCCTCCGGCAGCGGAAGCATCGACCAGGCCCAGGCCGCAAAATGGATGAGCCTGTTAGATCAGTACAAGGTCAGCCGCATCGCCTGGAACCTATCCAACAAAAATGAAACCTCGGCCATGATTGCCAGCGGCTGTCAAAAAAAATCCGGATGGGACTATCAGGAGCTCAGCCCCTCCGGGCAGTGGCTGCTGGACAATCTATTTCACGGAACCAGCGCCGCCGGAACCGATACTCCCACCGCCGGCGTCCCCGATGCCCCTCCGCCCGCACCGTCCATATCGACGGCTCCACCTCCAAGCGGCTCCGGCGGCCCGTTGGAAAACGCCCCCTACGAGCTTACCATGGTCAACAGCTGGGAGACCGACGGAAAAAAGTTCAGCCAGTACGCCTTAACCGTACGGAATCCCCAGGCTGCGGACTGCTCCGGCTGGTCGGCCGTCATCCCGTTCGACCGGCCTATGACGCTGGTATCGGGCTGGAACGGCGCGTACGCCATGAACGGACATCAGCTCACCGTCCGGTCGCTGGACTACAATGGAACCGTTCCGGCCAACGGACAGATATCGGGCGTCGGCTTTATTGTTCATGACTGAATCACTGCAAGCGGTCTCGAACGGATGGTCTCGTGCGCTATGGCTCTGTTGGAGGTTCGGCCAAAGGTCAAACCAGAACACCAGGTAAGGTTCGGCCAAGGCTGGGCTTGACCGTCTGATGCGCCGTCGCCCGGCATGGTCCAAGCCGGGAACTCGGGACATGCCGGGAACTCGGGAATACGAAAAAGCCAAAGCCACTCGTAAACGAGTGGTTTGCACAGACCCCAGAGGGGTACTGAAGCTTATCATTGCAGCATTAGCCCCGCAACCCGTAAGCGGATAAACGCCTTGGCCCTGATCGCGTTACGTATTCTCGGCTGACAGCCATTTTTCTTTCCCATAAGAAAACCGTCTGATCATGCAAAGCGTTCTGTTTCTTCCCTGTCACATCTACATCTTCAACTCGTATTTTGTTTGCCAAGGCTTTTATCCCCCTGGTTGAACCAAAGGGGGGAGCTAAAGCGCCAATCAAAACCACTAGTAAACTAGTGGTTTGCTCAGACTCCGGAGGGGTCAGTACTTGCTGACCCCTGAAAGGGGTACTGAGGGTTTACCATCGCATCACTATTACAGGCAGCCGCTTAAAGCGGCTGTTTTCTTTTGCCTACTTCCTCTTGCTACCCGTAAACGGGTCTATGTACTCTTTGAGGGAGATTTGATCATTTGCCAAATCTTCTTCCAACTGGTTTTGGAAATACTCCTGGATCATCTTCGCGTTCTTTCCTACCGTATCCACAAAGTATCCCCGGCACCAGA
>JAAVYX010000186.1 GCA_022791355.1 Clostridiales bacterium
GAGACTCCCTTCCCAGACGACACAGAGGGATCCGCCCTCTGGACTCCCGCCCTACGGGGTCCCTCCCGGTTCGTTTTCCTTTTACTTTACCATCTTCCCCTCAAGTACTGGCTGCCTCTCTTTCGCTTCCCGCCAGCAGCTGCTAACAGGTTTTCCCACTGCCGGCAAATCTGTGATTCCTTATACTCTCGCAGCTCTGAACCGGGTCGGCTGCGACTTGGGTTCGGGGACTCCAGATTTACTTTTGATCTGCTTTCCTCTTGTTTTCTGCATCAAAACTTTTTTACGCCGCGCTGCACTTGACAATTTGACCAAGGTAAAAGAAGGGGTCTGGAGGCGCAGGTAGAGCCTGCGCCGGGTAGAGGATGTTTTAGCGCCGGGACCATAGCGCTGCTAGATTCGGTTTTGGAGAAATTCAATAGGGAAACCCGGCGCGACGTCTCACTCTTGTCTAAACAAAGATAAGGCAATAGGCTGCGAAGCCTCATTCCCAGCCCCGGCATATAAAAAAACCGCCCCTGGCGGCTTTATAAAGGAGCGTTTGCCATGACGGCGTATTACCGCACCGTCCGTACCGTAGGCTGGCCGCTGACCAAGCTGATCTTCTGGTTTAGGAGCCACCGGCGGGAGAATATCCCGAAGGAGGGCGGCTTTATTCTATGCTGCAACCACACCTCCTATCTGGACATCGCCTTTCTGGTGCTGACCTGTAAGCGGCCCATTTACTTTATGGCCAAGGAGGAGCTCTTTGCCAATCCCTTTATGGGCTGGTTCTACCGTCATATGGGCGGCTTTCCCATCAAACGGGGAGGCGGGGACACGGCCGCTATGGAAAAGGCGGAGGAAATCGTCCGCCGGGGGGATATTTTGGGTATCTTCCCCGAGGGCACCCGCACCAAGGACCCGCAGGGCCGGCCCATGCGGGCCAAGTCCGGCGTGGCGGTCATCGCCGCGGCCACAGGGGCCGACGTACTACCGGCGGCCATCAACTATCACGGACGGGTCAAGCCCTTTCGGCGCATCGACGTTACCTACGGCGATATGATTTCCAATAAGCAGCTGCATATAGAGGAAAATTCCCGGGCCGATTTAAAGCGGGCGACCAATACGATCATGGGCGCGGTGACCGCGCTGTGGGAGGGTATGGGCGGCCCCGGACCAGAGCAGGCCGCGGCAAAAGAGACGCTGGAATCTCCCAAAACAGGGGCGGCCGAAGGGGCCCGGGCGGCCGGTCCGGACGGCGAAGGACAGGTTGCATCCGCACAGGAAACCCAAGTCCCGGAGGAAGACAAATGAGCCGGCCTACCGTAACCCTGGCCACAACGGCGGGGTTCTGCTTTGGGGTCAACCGGGCGGTGGAGATGGTTTACAGGCTGCTGGGCGAGGGAAAAAAGGTCTGTACCTTGGGGCCGATTATTCACAATCCCCAGCTGGTGGCCGAGCTTGCGGCCAGAGGCGTGCGCACCCTGGAGCGGCCCGAGGAGGTCCTGCCCGGCGAGACTCTGGTCATTCGCTCCCACGGGGTGGAACAGGCGGTCCATGACCGGGCGGCGGCGCTGGGTATTTCGATAGCCGACGCCACCTGTCCCTATGTGGCTAAAATTCACCGGATTGTGCGGGAGGCTTCCGCCGCCGGCCGGACGGTGCTTATTGCCGGAGACGCGGCCCATCAGGAGGTGCTGGGCATCCGGGGGCATTGTCAGGGGCCCTCCTATGTGTTTCAGACCCCGGAAGAGCTGGAAGGGCTGGCAAAAGAACACCCTGCGCTGGCTGCTGAACCGGTTACGGCCGTCGCCCAAACCACCTTTCACGCTGAAATCTGGGCCGCCTGCCAAAAAACTTTGAAAAAAGTGTATACAAACGCGATTCTTTTTGATACAATATGTAATGCAACTGCCGCGAGGCAAGAAGAGGCCGCACAGCTGGCCGCCCATTCCGATCTGATGCTGGTAATCGGGGGCAGGCGCAGTTCCAATACGGCCAAGCTCCGGGACGTGTGCGCCGCCCTGTGTCCGCGTACCTTCCTGATTGAAACCGCCGCCGAGCTTCCTGCAGAGGCCGTCCGGCAGGCTGTCTCTATCGGTGTTGCAGCGGGCGCTTCAACGCCTGCGGGTATAATAAAGGAGGTACTAAAAACTATGTCCGAGATTTTAAACACTGTCGAGGGCAGCGACGCGGCCGTTACGCCGGCCGAAGAATCGAAAGCCGTGGAAGCGGCGGAGGCTGTTGCCGAGAAATCGTTCGATGAGATGACCTTTGAGGAAGCCCTGGAGGCCTCTCTGAACAGTTTAAATACAGATCAGAAGGTCCGCGGCGTGGTGCTGTCGGTCAGTCCCACCGAGATTCAGGTGGACATCGGCCGCAAGCAGACCGGTTATGTTTCCCAGAGCGAGTATTCTTCCGATCCGTCGGTCAAGCTGCAGGACGAGGTCAAGGTGGGCGACGAGCTGAACCTGATCGTGATGCGGACCAACGACCAGGAAGGCACCGTTATGCTGTCCAAGCGCCGGTTTGACGCTATCGCCGGCTGGGACAAGGTTGTCGCCGCCAAGGACAGCGAGGAGATCCTGGAGGGCGTCGTTTCCGAGATTATCAAGGGCGGCCTGATCGCCGTCACCGAAAATGTACGGATATTCATCCCCGCCTCTCAGGCCACCCTGTCCCGGGGCGAGCCGCTGGAGGAGCTCAAGGGCAAGAAGGTCCGCTTCCGCATTATCGAGATCGGCCGGGGCCGCCGTGCCATCGGTTCCATCCGTTCGGTGCTGCGGGAGGAGCGCAAGGTGCTGGAGGATAAGTTCTGGGAGCAGGCCGAGGTAGGCCAGCACTACAACGGCGTGGTCAAGTCCCTGACCAGCTACGGCGCTTTCGTCGACCTGGGCGGCGTGGACGGTATGATTCACATTTCCGAGCTGTCCTGGTCCCGGGTCAAGCATCCTTCCGAGGTTGTGAACGTAGGCGATACCGTAGAGGTATACATCAAGGATATCGACACCGAGAAAAAGAAGATTTCCTTAGGCTTTAAGAAGGCCGAGGACAATCCCTGGGAGATTCTCAGCCGGGATTATCCGGTGGGTACCGTAGTCAAGGCCACGGTGGTGAGCATGACCGCTTACGGCGCCTTTGCCCGGGTCATCCCCGGTATCGACGGTCTGATCCACATTTCCCAGATTGCCGACCGCCGCATCGAGAAGCCGCAGGACGAGCTGTCTATCGGTCAGGAGATCGAATGCAAGATCATCGCCATCGACTTTGACCGTAAGCGGGTC
Organism: Clostridiales bacterium; assembly: GCA_022791355.1. Taxonomy (GTDB): domain Bacteria; phylum Bacillota; class Clostridia; order Oscillospirales; family Acutalibacteraceae; genus Howiella. The sequence continues at coordinate 3,267 of JAAVYX010000186.1, forward strand.
AGTCTGTCCATCCGTGCGCTCATCGAAGAGCCGGCCGGCGAGGCCGTCTCGGCGGAGGAGATTTCCGTTGCGGAGGCCGACGCTGAGTAATTTGGCGTATAGAATGGAAAAGTAAAAAGAAACAGCACCCCATTTGTTAGACAGTAAGGGATACTATCTAATGAGTGGGGCGCTTTTCTATACCGGAAGGCGCGCTGCCATGGAAAGATTTTTCGCTTATGCAAAAACGGACGGCTTTGCGTGCGGACCTCCCCTTCTTTAGACTGCTTTGGGCGGGAACACATGGTTAACGTATGATTTATATTGACCGGCATGCCGTCAATCGAATTTTTGAAGAGCTTTTGGCTCTGTGCAGGCGACAGTTCCTTTCGGCCGCTTAACCATTTTTTAGCGGAATATTCTCTAACTTTTTGGGACCATTTCGGGTTGCCTGTATGCCATGTCCTGTGTTATACTTTCACGCATAGAGGTTTTGTACTTCGCGGCTGCGCGTCCCTGTGACGGCGCGGCTTGTATGAGCATATCCATATCTTTTCGTCACCTTCTCAACCGGTTGGCCGAGGATATAACGGCGGACGGCCCGTCCGTCTGTTAGACTTGATTTTATTGTGATTCTGTTTTACAATAAATCCTACAAGGATTTGGAAAATCTTTATAGAATACTGGGGGAGGCTATGTTATGCAGACGCGGATTTCAGTAAAGCGTATTTTAGTTGTGGACGACGACTCGATGAATTTGGTAAGGACTAGGATGATCCTGGAAAAGACGTATGACGTGCTGCTTACGGAATCAGGCGCGCAGGCGCTCGAGCTGCTCAAGCGGGAACAAATAGATTTGGTTCTTCTCGACATTGAAATGCCCGAAATGAACGGTATCGAGACGTTTGAGCAAATGCGGGCTTGTTCGATTGAGGTTCCGGTTGTTTTTCTGACGGCTTCGGGCGAACGGGAGGACGTGTTGGACGCGATCAAGCTGGGAGCGAAAAATTATCTGAAAAAGCCTTTTAATCCGCAGGAACTGCTGAAACGGGTTGCAAAGGAGCTTGAGGGTAAATGAGAGCGGAAGAGCAGACAGGCAAGCATCTGCTTTTGGCCGCCATTGTCAGCGTGTTCAGTGTGATACTGATTCTGATTACGACGGTTCTGTCATGGGAGCTGTGGATGGTTCCTCTGATTGTAGCCGGTACCGGCGGCGTTTGGTTTTTGCACATCGGGAGGGTTGTTTCAGTAAGATTTTATGAAAATTTGTGCGCCGTACTGATCCTGATCGAATTCTTTTTCTTTGGAATACATGGCGCCAGCCTCTATGACATACCGGCCGTGGCTTGTATTATGATTCTGATTTTTTCTATGCTGGACAGAAGGCGGCTGTTGTATGTGACAGCCGCCTTCTATATATTGGTGCTGGCGTATCACTGCCTGCTTTTACATACCATTACGTACGACATGGGACTCGAGGCTATGATACGCTTGGGGCTTGGAATCATAGTGACGGCCGGCGGGATGGGAATTGCGAGATATCGGATCAACAGAAGAAAGGCGGAAGGGAGAAGGTATAAAAACGCCCTTGCGCAGTTGGAAATATCGGGGCGGCAGAACGCTGTTTTTCTATCAAATGTATCCCATGAACTTCGGACGCCTGTAAATATGGTCCTGGGAATCAGCGAGGTTGCGTTGGCCAGGGACGTTTGTCCCTCGATTCGGGAGGATTTACAGTCTATCCAGCTGGCGGGTAAGCGGCTGTCCAACCAGATTCATAATATTCTGGACTATACCGAGATCGCCGAGGGAACGCTGTCCCCGGCCGAGGAAGAGTATATGATCACCTCGGTGCTCAATGACGTGATTACAATGGCTGCGGCGCAGGGCGGCAAAAACCGGTTGGAAATGGTGTTTGATATCGATCCCAAGACGCCGGCGGTCCTCATTGGGGATGCGGAAAAAATTTCCCATGTGCTGAAAATCCTGCTGGAGAATTCCATCAAGTTTACCGAAGAAGGGGGTATCAACCTCTGCATTGAATGCCGGCAGGAGAGCTACGGCGTGAATCTGCTCATCGATATTTATGATACCGGCATTGGCATGACCGGTGCGCAGATGATTCGGATGACCGATGATTTCTATCAGGCGGATTCCGGAAGCAGCCGCTTTGCGGGCGGGTTGGGACTTGGCATTCCCGTTGCGCGGGGACTTCTTCATGCCATGGGCGGATTCGTTCATTTTGACAGTAAGGAACAGCAGGGCCTGCAGGCCCACATCACCATTCCCCAAGGCGTGGCCGACGCCGCGCCGAGCATCGTCCTTCCCCATGCGGAGCAGCTTTGCATCGCCTGCTATTTCCGGCCGGAAAAATATAGCTGCGACGAGGTTCGAAGGTATTATGACAAGCTGATCCTGCATTTGGTGGAGGGACTTGGCATCGAGGGATACCAGGCCCATAATTTTGAAGGCCTGCTCAAACTGCAGCGCACCCATGCGCTGACCCATGTTTTTATCGCTCAGGCTGAATATGAAGAGAATTGTTCCTATTATGAACAACTGGCGAGTACGCTCCACGTGGTAGCGATTGTGGAAAGAGACTTTATCTTGAGCGGGGACAGTAAGCTGCTGGTGATCCGCAAACCCTTTTCGGCCATTTCGGTCGCCAACCTGTTAAATGGCGAGACGCGGGAAAATGGGTTTGAAGAGGCGCACGCCGCGGGAAACAGGCAATTTTCCTGCGTGGGCGTCCGGGTTCTGGCCGTTGATGACGAAGAGATGAATCTTGTGGTGGCCAAAGGCGTATTGGGCAGCTATGGGATACAGGTAGATACCTGCCTGAGCGGCCGGGAAGCCGTGGAGCGGTGCGCCGGCACGGCCTATGATATCGTTTTTCTGGATCACATGATGCCGGGCTTTGACGGCGTGGAAACGTTGCGGCGTATTCGAGTCATCAACAACGGCGTTTATAAGGATCTGCCAATCATCGCCTTGACGGCTAATACCATCAGCGGCGCCAGAGAAATGTTCCGTAGCGAGGGCTTTACGGAATTTATACCCAAGCCGATCGAGCGCGCTGTTCTGGAGAGGGTGCTGCGCAAGGTCCTGCCCAGTCGCTGCATACAGTACGGCGCTGAGCCCGAGGCCCGCAAGGAGCAGGAGGAAGCTGAGAACGGTTCTTCCGCCGCCGGTGTCCAAGAGGAACGGCGGGAAGCGTCCCCCTCCGCCGCCGTATCCGAAGAGGACGGGACGGCTGGAGCGCCGTCCCAGCCATGCAGCTGTACCCAGCTTGCGCAGGTTGGCGTAAACGTGGCGAAGGGGCTGGATTACTGCGGCGGGGATAAAGGCTTTTATCGGGATATGCTGGAGTTGTTCCATGCGCAGAGCGCGGAAAAGAAGGCTGAAATTATTTCCCTGTACGAGGACGCCAACTGGGCGAATTATGCGATCAAGGTCCACGCCTTAAAAAGCACGTCGCTAACCATCGGCGCGGAACAGCTCTCCAATCATGCAAAGGCATTGGAACAGGCCGGAAAGAGCGGAGACGAGGAATATATCCGGCAGAATCATCCCACGCTGCTGCGTTTGTATGACGAGGTATGCGCAGGCATTGCCGAAATATAATGTTTTTCCGCTGCTTTTTTGAAAGCGTCTGCATATTTTAGAGGAGGAAGCTTTGCGTGTTCAAAAAATGGGTTCAAAATATCTTTGACCATAAGATCAGTCTGCGGGAGCATATGTTCCGCGTGGTCACGGGCATATGCATGCTTGCGCTGATATTCACTATGCCTATGGGCAGGAGTATCCTAAATCTGGTATTATTGGCGGCGAGTCTTGCTTTTATGGCAGTGGTCGTGCGGGTGAGCGTTCAAAAAGATTGCATAAACAGAGGGGCTACGGCGATTACCGTTCTGCTTCTCGTGCTCTTCCCGATATGCTTTTTTTCGGCGGGCGGATTTTACAGCGGCATGCCCGAGTGGTTTGTGCTTTGCTTTATTTATATCAGCATTACCGTGATGGGAAGGCGGAAAATTGTATTTTTCCTGCTCTGCTCAATAGAAATGCCGCTCTGCTATTACGTCGCTCTTTATTTTCCCGAATATGCCGCGCAGAACACGCTGGAGCGATCCTTTTTCGATTCCTCGATTTCGGTCGTTATGGTAGGCGCTTTAACCAGCGTGCTGCTTCTGTTTCTCAATCGGCTTTATGAAAAGGAAAACGAGTTTTCCAAGCAGCAGAAAAAGGAAATCGAGGAACTGAACGAGGCGGAAAATCATTTTTTCTCCAGCATGAGTCACGAAATCCGCACGCCCATCAACACCATTATCGGCTTAAATGAGATCATACTGCGGGATGCTGTTTCTGAGGATGTGGCTGAGAACGCGAGGAATATCCAGGGCGCCAGCAAAATGCTGCTTACGCTTATCAACGATATTTTGGACTTATCCAAGATTAAATCGGGCAAAATGGAAATCGTAAACGTTTCCTATGAGACAGGGGCGCTGTTTTCGGAAATTGTCAATATGATTTGGATCAAGGCAAAGGAAAAGGGGTTGGAATTTCGGCTGCATGTGGATTCTTCCATTCCCAGCATGCTTTGCGGCGACGAGGTGCGCATCAAGCAGATTTTGGTGAATCTGTTGAATAACGCTGTGAAATATACCAGCGAGGGTTCGGTTACGCTTTCCGTCCGCTGCGAGCGCCTGGGCCTCAACCGGGTGCGGGTCTGGTATTCGGTGGAGGATACCGGACAGGGCATGAAGAAAGAAAACATTCCCTATATTTTTAACGCTTTCAGGCGAGTGGATGAGGAAAAAAACCGGCATATCGAGGGAACCGGGCTGGGACTTAGTATCGTACATCAGCTGGTGGAACTGATGGGCGGCGAGATTAGCGTAAACAGCGTGTATACCAAGGGCTCTACCTTCCTTGTAATGCTGGAGCAGGACATTGTGGATGAGAAGGAGCTGGGAAGCTTTACGCTGGCTTCCCGTATCAAAAAGCAGGAAGGGGAACAATACAGGCAAATTTTCGAGGCGCCCGAGGCGCACATACTCGTTGTGGATGACAATGATATGAATCTGATGGTGGTGCGTAAGCTGCTTGCCGAGACAAAGGTGCAAATCGACACGGCCGCCAGCGGCGCCGAATGCCTAAAGCTGACGCAAAACCTGCATTACGACGGTATTTTGATGGATCATCTGATGCCGGAGATGGACGGGATAGAATGCCTTCATGCGCTGC
>JAAVYX010000187.1 GCA_022791355.1 Clostridiales bacterium
TGCCTCCCGCCGGCACTGATGTAAGCTTTAGCTGGCTACGTTTCACTTATTCGCCGCTAGAGAGATGTGGACGGTAGTTTTTTGTAGCGTTCAAGGAAAGCAGTGGCCCAAAAAGGATACAACGAGGCAAGATCAGAGCTACGAAAGTCCATGGAAGCAGAGGTTGGCCAGGAGAAAGAAGAAGCTGTTAGCAGCAACTGGCGGGAAGCAATAAGTTAGCAGCCTGCGGCTGAGGGGAAGCGGGTAGAGTTTAGGGAAGATTTGCAGGGAGGGACCCCGTAGGGCGGGAGTCCAGAGGGCGGATCCCTCTGTGTCGTCTGGGAAGGGAGTCTCACGGAAAAACTTCGTTTTTCCTCTAAAACCCGGTCGAAAGGGTTTAGAGGAAATCCATACGCGAAGCGTATATTTTTGTGAGGCCCTCGATGGGCCGAACGAAAATCTATTGGATTTCCGGGAGGCGCGTCTTTTACTTACTTTGTCTTGCAAAGTAAAATTTTTGTGAGGCCCTCTAGCGCTTCGCTTTGCGAAGCGTCCCTTGCGGGAAGCAACCAGAGGCGCTTTAGCGTCGGGGGCGCCAGAATGGCCGAAGGCCATTCGCTTAGATGGGCCGCAGAGAAATCTATACTTTTCTTCGCGTGAAGAAAAGTTAGTCGCGCCTCGCGATCAGATAATGGAGAAAGAAGAAAAGGATACCTGGCGCGAAACCTCTATCTCACCCCAAAAAACATAACCCGCATGAAAGCTCTTAACCCCCGTCTAAAAATAAAAATCTCTATCTGGCCGCCGGCCGGGCTTTAAATACCGACCCGCCCCCCCGGCCCTCCAGCAGGTCGTAGACCCGGTCGGGCCGCTCGCCGGATAGGATGGCAACCTCCACTCCGCTGCGGGTGGCAAGGTCGGCCGCCTCCAGCTTGGTGCGCATGCCGCCGGTGCCCCGGCTGGTACCGGCCCCTCCGGCCGCCTCCAGCATCTCTGGGGTGATTTCCTCCACCACGGCGATGAGCCGCGCGTCGGGATTTTCCCTTGGATCGCAGTCGTAAAACCCGTCTATATCGGTGAGGATAATAAGGGCGCCGGCCCCGGCCAAGACGGCCACAATGGCCGACAGACGGTCGTTATCCCCAAATTCCAGCTCCTCCACGGCCACGGAGTCGTTCTCGTTGATGATGGGCACAGCCCCCATTTGCAGAAGGGTCTCCATGGTGTTGACCACGTTGCGCTTGCGCTCCTCCCGCTCCACCACGTCCCGGTTGACCAAAATCTGAGCGGCCACATAGCCGTATTCTGAGAAAAAACGGTCGTAAATACTCATCAGGTCGCACTGGCCCACGGCGGCGGCGGCCTGCTTGCCGGGAATATCCGCCGGCTTTTCCCGCAGTCCCAAACGGCTGACCCCTACGGCCACCGCCCCGGAGGACACCAGAATGACCTGTTTGCCGCTGTTTTTTAAATCCGCAACCACCCGGGCAATTTGCTCGATGCGCCGGAAATGGGGCCGGCCGTTGGGATAAGTCAGGGTTGAGGACCCCACCTTAACCACCACCCGGCCGGCGTTTTTGATCGACATACTAGCCGCCTCTCTTCCATCTGGAAAAATCGCTTTATACAGCTTATTACCCTATTAAATGAAATTATAACATTACGGCCGTCCTTTGGCAATAGGACGGCCGTAATATCTCCCCCTACCTTTTGTGGACGGCTGAAGGCCCCGCAATCTCGCCAAATCCATTGCGGCGGGCCTTACGACGTGGTAACATAAAGCTATCGTCAATATTTTTTGGGGGGGGACTTTCATGATTTTACTCATAGCAGGCGCATCGCATACGGGAAAAACCGTTTTGGCCCAAAGGCTTCTTACAAAATACGGATATCCATACCTATCAATCGACCATCTAAAAATGGGGTTGATTCGCAGCAAAAACACTAGGCTTACGCCTACCAGCGACGCTGCGGCCTTGACGGACTATCTATGGCCCATTGTCCGGGAAATCATAAAAACAGCTATTGAAAATAACCAGAATCTTATCGTTGAAGGCTGTTATATTCCCTTCGACTGGGCAAAAAGCTTTGAAGAGGAATACCGTCGCTCTATCCGATACCGCTGTTTGGTTATGAGCGAAGCTTACATCCGGCGCCGTTATCACGATATCCGAAAATATGCCAATGTAATAGAACGGCGGGGCGACGACGCGGACTGCGCCATGGAATCTCTCATACATAACAACGCCCAGGCATTGCAGCTGTGCCGGCTTCATGGCGCGGATTACTTTTTCATCGACGGCGATTACCCTGTAGATATGGAATTTTAATTATGCGCGGCCGACGGCCCCCAGCGTTTTATACGTCTTTTAGGTAAGACGAAATAAGCCGTTTATAGACCTTTTCCTCCAACGGCCGGCCGGCCGCCGACAGGGCCATGCGGCCCGGGTCGACCAGCAGACGGGCCACCCGTATCATGTCGGCCTGGGTCAAACTGTCGATCTGCCGCAGGATGGCGTCCTCGTCGGTATAACGGTTTTCCAGCAGCAGTCCCCGGCCCATGGCCGAGGCCCTGGCCCCGCTGCTCTCCATACCCATGACCATGTTGGCCTTGAACTGCTCCTTGGTGCGGGCCAGCTCCTTTTCGTCCACGCCCTCCCGCAGCGCCAACAAAATTTCCATGGCTTCCTCCAGGGTTTTTTGCTGATTGTCGTGGGAAACGCCGGCCCCTACCCCAAAGATGCCCGCTCCCAGGTAGGAAGATGTAAAGCTGTAAACCGAGTAGGCCAGCCCCAGCTCCTCTCGGATGCGCTGGTTGAGCCGGGAGGAGGAGGCGCCGCCCGCGATGGTGGAAAAGACGGCGGCGGCGTACCGGTCCTTGTCCCCGGCCGGCAAGCCCTCGAAACAGAAAAGCAGCTGAGTCTGCTCAAAGTCCCGTTCCCGCAGGGCCAAGCCGGGATGAAAGCCCACCGGCGCAGGCCGCACCGGGTTTCCGGTATTTTCCCAGCTCCCAAAGGTCCGCTCCACAATTTCGCAGACCGCGTCCCGGTCGAACCGGCCGCAGACCGACACGGTCATCCGTTCGGGGGTATAATAGGCCTGCATATGGCGCCGCAGCCGGTCGGCCGTCATACCGGTCACGCTCCCGCGACTGCCCAGAATATTCCCGCCCAGCGGTGAGGAAGACCAGATGGCGGCGTGAAGCTGGTCGGCGCAGAAGTCCTCGGGACTGTCCTCATACATGCCGATTTCCTCCAGTACGACCCCCCGCTCCACCAGCAGGTCGGCCGTATCCAGCTTGGGATGCGCCAGCATATCGGCCATGATCTCGGTCACCGCCGGGATGTGGCTTTCCAGGGCCTGGGCGTAGAGACAGGTGTATTCCTTGGTGGTGTAGGCGTTGAGCTGGCCGCCCATGGCGTCCATTTCCTCGGCGATATCGGCGGCCGACCGGGCTTCGCTGCCCTTAAAGAGCATATGCTCGATAAAGTGGGAGACTCCGGCGTTTTCGGCCGTCTCATACCGGGAGCCCGAGCCGATAAAAAAGCTTACGGCGGCCGAACGGGCGTGCTCGATTCGCTCCAGCGCGATGCGCAGGCCGTTTGATAAGGTGATGATTTCCATAGCGTCCTCCTTTGCGTCCTGCTCAGACGCATAGTCTACCCTTTCAGTCTTTCCCTTTTGCGGCGTTCTATCACGCCCGGCCCTATATCCCGCTGGAAAAGCGCGGGAATGGTCTGGCGTGTGTTTGAGAAAAGCCCGCAGAAGGGAAGCGTTGGATAAAGCAAAATATATATAAATTTTTAATTAAACTGCATTGTTTTTGCGAATTATATTGACATTCTAACAATAAGGTGTATAATCATACACAGAACACCAGAATTTCCCAGATAGGAAAGGGGGTGGTCGTGATGTTTCATAAGCGGCGCGCAAATCGGGGCTGTATGTCTTTATGATTTGTGCGTTTTTCATTTTGCAAATTTTATTTTTTTGGGGGGTAAATTTTATGTTTATGAAAGCAGCCAGTACGATTTTATCATTTGTCCTCATGGCCTCTCTGATATCCCCCCCGAACCAATACAAATGACAGAGCAGCCGGGCGCGGAAGCGTATCTGTCCTATATCTCGGAAGGGGACGCGATGGAGCTGGCAGACCAGTGCATCGCCAAGCAATTGGATTTGGGCGAAACAAGCTGGGATACGAGTACGCACATTTACGAAACCGTTCGGTTTTACGATCCCCTCGGCGCTGTCAACGCATATTTATTCAGGGTAAAAACCGAGCAGGCGAAGGACGGCTATAGATTTTCGTTCGGGGCATCGAGCCCCTCACAAAAA
>JAAVYX010000188.1 GCA_022791355.1 Clostridiales bacterium
CGACAACATCACCACCGACCATATCATGCCGGCCGGGGCCAAGATCCTGCCCCTGCGCTCCAATATTCCTAAAATCTCCGAGCACTGCTTTGTCCGCTGCGATCCCGACTTCCCCGCCCGCTGCAAAAAAGAAGGCAAGGGGATCATCATAGGCGGCGAGAACTACGGGCAGGGCTCCTCCCGTGAGCACGCCGCCCTGGCCCCCCTGTATTTAGGCATCAAGGCGGTAGTGGTCAAATCCTTCGCCCGCATCCACAAGGCCAATCTGGTCAACGCCGGCATCCTGCCCCTGACCTTTGTAAATCCCGGCGACTACGATAAGATCACCGAGGGCGACCAGCTTTCCCTTAAGGGTCTGCGGGAGGCCGTGGCACAGAATCAGCCCATTGTCCTGCGCAATTTGACTACGGGAGATGAGTACCAGCTTGCCTGCGAGCTGTCCGATCGGGCGCGGGAGATCATTCTGGCCGGCGGCCTGTTACGGTACACCAAGGCTCAGCACAACGGCTAAATTCCGTTTGCAGATAGACCCTATCGGACTGTGAAGGGACAGCCGCCCGGCGGTTTCCTTAAGGGAGACAGGGCGGGCGGCCTTCTCGAAGAAGTCCCCACACAGACGAACGGTTAGAGACCAGCGGCGTTTTTACGCCCAACCGGCGGCAGGCAGCGGGGCTGTACGCGTCGATTGACGGCCGTCAACCGACGCCGCGCGGCCCGTATGGCTTACTGCATAAAGCCGTATAAACCCCTGGAGGCGGACGGTAAGCCCCTTCGATACGAAAGAAAGCGAGTGATATAGATGAACGAACAGCAGATTCAAGAGGCGGTTAAAAAATTTGAAGCCCTGGTCCGCACCCAGCAGGAGCGGGCCGAGCGGATCAAGCAGGAAAAGGATTTTGTGGATTACGACGCGCTGGATCAGCTGGTCATCGGCGTCTGCGGCGGCGACGGCATCGGCCCGGTCATTACGAACGAATCGGCCCGGGTGCTCAAATTTCTGCTTGCCGACGAGGTGACTTCCGGCAAGGTCGTCTTCAAGCAGATCGACGGGCTGACCATCGAAAACCGGGCGGCCCAGAACAAGGCCATTCCCGACGACGTGCTGGAAGAGCTGAAGGCTTGCCACGTCATCCTCAAGGGCCCCACCACCACCCCTCGGGCCGGCGATCCCTGGCCCAACATTGAGAGCGCCAATGTGGCCATGCGCAAGGAACTGGATCTTTTCGCCAACATGCGCCCTGTTAAGGTCCCCGACAAGGGCATCGACTGGACCTTCTTCCGGGAGAACACCGAGGGCGGCTACGCCGTGGGCTCCCAGGGCGTCCATGTCAGCGACGATCTGGCCATGGACTTTGTGGTCACCACTACCGAGGGAACTGAGCGCATCGCGAGGCTTGCCTACGAGTACGCCAAAAAGAATAAGAAGGACCGGGTCTCCATTATCACCAAGGCCAACGTCATTAAGACCACCGACGGCAAGTTTTTAAAGCTCTGCCAGGCCATCGGTAAGGAGTATCCCGACATCGTCACCGACGACTGGTACATCGACATCACCACCGCCAAGCTCATCGACGAGAAGCGGCGGCGGGATTTTAAAGTGTTCGTACTGCCCAACCTCTACGGCGACATCATCACCGACGAGGCGGCCGAGTTCCAGGGCGGCGTGGGTACCGCCGGCAGCGCCAACATCGGTAAGCGGTACGCCATGTTCGAGGCCATCCACGGCTCGGCGCCCCGGATGGTGGCCGAGGGCCGGGGCCAGTACGCCGACCCCTGTTCCATGCTGCGGGCCTCGGCCATGCTGCTCTCCCACATCGGCCGGCAGGACAAGGCCGACCTGCTGGAGCGGGCGCTGGACATCTGCATGTACGAGGAGAAAAAGCTGACCATCACCGGCCGGGACACTGGCTGCACCTGCGCCGCTTTCGGCGATTACGTCATGCAGACGGTGGAAAAGCTTTCCAAGTAGTTTTTTCTTTGGGCTCGGCTGGGACAGAGGAATCTATACGTTTTCTTTTGTTGGACTGGGCTGGAGGTTTCAAGACGGATGTGTTTTTCTCTTTTAATTAGCGAGCGGGTTTATTATAGAGCGGGAGGTTTTGCGGCAGGCATCCTTTTCTTATTTCTCCAATACTTGATCGTGAGGCGCCCCCCTCTTTTGTAACGCGACAAGAGAGGGGGAAGAAAAACGCGTTCCCGGAAATCCTACGGATTTCCTCTAAAACCCATTCGACCGGGTCAAGAGGAAAACCGAAGGTTTTCCGCGGGGACGCCCTTCCTGAACTCCCGCCCCACAGGGCCCTCCCTGTTACTTTTTTGTTGACTCTACCCCTTTGACCGCTTTCCTCTCGCTTCCCGCACAAAAGAGCCGTCGTTTATCTCTTACTGCCGGCGGATCAGTGTAACGTACCAGTTAAAGCTTATATCCGCGCCGGCCTGCGCCCACGGGAGTCAACCGGAGGCGGCCGGAAGGACGCAGCCCTGGAGGTGCGCCAGCGGCGTTAGCCCCGTAGGCGGCCAAGGTATTCATAAGGATACCGCAGACGATAACGCTTTACGCCCCTTTCCTTTTTGGTTTTATCAAGGAAAGGTTCTAGAGGCGGTTTAGCGCCGGGACGTCAGACGCTGCTAGACCAACTTTTGGAGAAATCCGAAATGCACGTCTGGCGCGAAACTTCCCTCTCCGCTAAACGCAAAAGACAATTTGTTGTAAAATCTCTCACCCAACCAAAAAATAAAAGTTATAGAAAAAGCGCGGCGCATAAAATTTCCTCATCCTTTATACACAGCGTTGAGCGTATACATCGCCCCCTGGACGATGGACGCACGCGGAAAAACCGCACGCAAAAAGGTTGGTGATACCATTGCATAAGAATGGTGCGATTTCCGTGTCGGTCATCAAGCGTCTGCCCCGGTATTACCGCTTCCTGGCCGACCTGAAAAACGCCGGAGTCATCCGGATTTCCTCCCGGGAGCTTTCCAGCCGGATGGGCCTTACGGCCAGCCAGATCCGACAGGATTTAAATTGCTTCGGCGGCTTCGGCCAGCAGGGCTACGGCTACAATGTAGAGCAGCTCTTTAAGGAGATCGGTCTGATTTTAGGTCTGGACCAAACCCGTAAGGCGATTCTCATCGGCGCGGGCAATCTGGGCCGGGCTATTGTGACCCATATGTCCTTTGAAACCCGGGGCTTTCAGCTTATCGGCATCTTCGACAAGAAGGAATCCCTGGCCGGCCAGATGGTGCGGGGCTTCCCCGTCCGCCATATAGACGGGCTGGACGAGTTCTGCCGGGAAAACCTGCCTGAAGCGGCGGTGCTCTGCATCCCTCGTTCCGAGGCGGCCGCCCTGGCCGACCAGCTTATCAAGCTGGGGGTCAAGGGTTTTTGGAACTTCAGCCATTACGATTTATCGGTGAAATATCCCGATATCCCCGTCGAAAACGTTCACCTGGGGGACAGTCTCATGACTCTATGCTATAATGTCCACCGGCGTATTGCCGAGGAAGAAGCCGAGACGCAAAAAGGCAGGCAATAGCGTAAGCCGCAAGCGCCCTTCCGAAATGTATGCATCATTTCGGAAGGGCGCTTATTTTGATTGGAAATGGGCGGCACGCTTTCCAGACTGCCTGTGACCATTGATAAACATGGTTGTTGGGACCGTCCCAGTCCCAGAATAGCGTCCGGAAAATAGGCGAAAAACAGTTGTTCCGCAGCTATTTGATCCTTTCCTATCTCTGCGCCGCCATTCCAGTTCCTCCCACAGAGAATGGGAAAGCCAGGCTGGCCAGAAGCGCAATCGGCCTTTTCCATCCCTTGAATTTTGGCGGTATCCACATATGTATTTTCATTCCATTACAGTTATTTCTATAGAAAGCTCTAATGTTTATGTCCTTGTTTGGGAACGTATATCTTTCCAGAAATGTCTTATACTAGAAACAGGTTTGCTTTTGCGTTTATTCCGTTGCTTTTTTCGCTTAGCAGGAGACTTTGCGCAAAATTTCCTTTCCCTTCCCCCTGCTCCGCAGCCGCTAGCTGTTCTCCTTTCGCTTTCTTCTAAAAGGAGCTATCGTCTTAATCCCGCCATCGGCGCGCCTAGCTAAAGCAGCCCTCCCCCAGCCGAAAGCAGCCTAAGACGTCTGGAAGTTCCTAGCCCTGGAGGCGTCTAAGGCGGCGACCGTAGGATACCGCAGGCAGCGGCCGATGGCGATAGCCTTTTTCTCCTTTATCTTTTGCCGCGGCAAAAGATAAAGGTTTGAAAGCGCTTTATCGCCAGGATACCAGACGTCGGTAGATTCGGTTATGGAGTATTTGAAAAGGATACCTGGCGCGAAATCTCCCGCTATCTAGATAATAAAAATGGGAAAACTTGAAGCGTTCCCTCTCAGCTAATAAAAATCATTATAATTTTTGTAAAGCCCATTCAGATCCCCACAAAAAATAAACGTTTTGCGTTTAGGAGGTCATAAGCCTATGCTGGTAACCCTGCTGCGTACCGTCATCCTGTATATATTCGTCATATTGGGCCTGCGCATCATGGGTAAGCGGCAGATCGGGGACATGCAGCCCAACGAGCTGGTCATCACCATTCTCATCTCCGAAATCGCCGCCATTCCCATTCAGGATATCAACGCGCCGGTGGTCAACGGGATTATCGCTATCTTTATGCTGGTGGTACTGGAAATCCTCATTTCCTTCCTCTCCATGAAGAGCGCCCACGCCCGGCAGCTCATCAACGGGAAATCGGCCGTCATCGTAAAGGACGGACAGATGGATCAGAAGCTCATGAAGCAGATGCGGGTAACCGTGGCCGATTTGATGGAGGTGCTGCGCATCCAAAACGTCTTCCACATCGACCAGGTGGCTTACGCCATTCTGGAAACCAACGGCAAGCTCAGCGTACTGCTAAAGCCGGAGAACCAGCCGGCCACGGCCGAGGACCTGGACAAGCATCCGGCCGACGACGGTATTCCCGCCCTGGTCATCAACGACGGGACTCTGCTCAAGGAGGGGATACAGCTGGCGGGCACCAATCGGGAGGCGGTGGACCAGATTCTCAAATGCCAGCGGCTGACCTACAAGGAGGTCTTTTTGATGACCATGGATAAAACCGGCAAGCATTACATCGTCAAGAAGGGGATGGAAGCATGAGGCGGATGACCACGGCCTTGGTTCTCGTCCTGCTGCTGAGCGGCATATGCGTTACCGGCATTTGTACGGTGAACCATCACTATAAGAAAATCGACCGTCTGCTGGACGGGGCGATAGACTGTTACGAGCAGGGGGACTTGGAACGGGCTGCTGCCCTGGCGGTGGACATCGAAAACCAGTGGGTGCAATCCGAACGGTATCTTTCCCTCTTCGTCAATCACGACACGGTGGACGAGGTAGGGGTCTCCATCTCCAAGCTGGAGCCCCTGGCCCTCTCGGGCGACTGGGCCGACTACCTGGCCGCCTGCAAAAACGCCCACCTCCAGATTCTGCATATCCGGGAAAATGAAAAGGTGAACTTTTTAAACCTGCTGTAAATCCGGTTCCGGGTTTTCAGCGCAAAACGCCCCTTCCGGCCAACCGTAAACGGCGGCGGAAGGGGCGTTGCTTTGATTTCATCCGTCCGTATTTATTGCGCTCTCAGCCTGTTTTTCTCGATAGGCCGATGGGGGGCAGCCGTAATGCTTTTTGAAGGCCCGCAGAAAGGTCTCGTTGGACTGAAAGCCGGATTCGTAGCCGATTTGCGCCACCGACGCTTCGCTGGTAAGCAGCCGGGCGGCGGCGTGAAAGACCCGGATTTCGCCCAGCAGCTCGGTGAAGCTCTGGCCGGTCTGTCCCTTGATGATCTGGCTTAGATAGCTCTCATTGTAATGAAATCGGCGGGCTAAGTCCTTTAGTGTGATATCCTCCCCGTAATGTCCATGCAGGTAGTATACGACCCGCGCGTCCATATCCTCGGGAGAAAACAGGTTGTGCTCCAGCTGCTTATATTTCTTGCGGTAATTGGCCGGGGACATGCCCTTGATGCGCTTAAAGGTTTTGAAAAAAACGTCTTCTGTTGCAAAGCCGGTTTCCTTACCGATCTGGGTCACCGGCACGGTATGATAGATCAGCCGGGCGCAGGCGTTGCGGACCCTGGCGTCGGCCAGCAGCTCGTCGAAGGTCAGGCCCGTATGTCCTTTGAGCCGCCGGTTCATCTCCTCCTCGCCCAGCCGGAAGCGGCGGGCGGTCTCCTCCCCCGTCAGGGGTTTGCTGTAATTTTGATGAACGTATTCCGCCACACGGCCTATATCCTCCTGCCCCGCCGGTTCCACATAGCCGGTCCCGGCCCGCAGCCGGTCGTAAAGCAGGAGGATTTCGGCCGTCTTGATATAAAAAAGGGTCTCCTTGTGGGGCAGGGCCTCTCCAAACTCGGTCTCCAGGCTCTCGAACAGGGCCAACAGCTCCCCTCTCCCGTCCGGCTCCGCCTGTACGTAGGGACGGCGGCCCAAGCCGCCGAAGGGGATGCTCCGCAGCCGGTAGAGGGGACTGGTGTTGACCATGAACAGCTCCATATCCAGATTGATTTTCAAAAAGCAGAGGGGCGCGTCCGGCCGGGCCCGTAGGTCGTGACAGTCCCAAGGGAAAAGAACAGTCAGGTTCCCGGGCTCCAGGGGGTGGGACAGGCCGTTGACCCGTTCGCTGCCCCGGCCGGACACGGTGTATTCCAGCTCTACAAAATCATGCTGGTGCATGGAGACGTAGCCGTCGATATAATCCCGGCTTACAAAAAAGGGGAACCCTTTTTCAAAACAGCCGGTAGATTTGATGAGGGCGGGTTGTTCATACATAAAAACGACCCTTTCCGATTGAAATCGTGTGTTTTGGTTTTTTATAGGTAGAAAGCTTTATACTTATTCTTTTTTTGACTGGGTGCGAGGTTTCGCGCCAGGTTTGCTTTTCTTATTCCTCCAAAACCTGCTCTAATAGCGCGACATACTTTTCTTTATGTGAAGAAAAGTATAGATTTTCGTTCGGCCCATCTAAGCGAACAGCCAAAGGC
>JAAVYX010000189.1 GCA_022791355.1 Clostridiales bacterium
AGCCCTGCCCCATGTGCGCCGGCGCCATCCTCAACGCCCGGCTGGACCGGGTGGTCTACGGCGCCGCCGACCCCAAGGCCGGCTCCTGCGGTTCGGTTATCCAGCTCTTCGACCTGCCCTATAACCATCGTCCGGCCTGCCGGGGCGGCGTACAGGAGAAGGCCTGCGCCGCCCTGCTCTCCGGCTTTTTCCGTTCCCTCCGCGCCCGCCGGTAGTGCGCCGGCCCGCGGCGGCAGAAACGCCGGGCTTTCTTGCCTTCTACAGGTCTCCGACAGCCATCCGCCCCGCGCCCTGTAGAAGCCGTCTCAAGGGACAACCCGGGCGGCCCCCTCGAACCCGGACTGGCTGCCTGTTCGGACCTTGCGGGCGAAAGCCGGCCGCCGGAAGAAGCGTCTTTCAGCCGTCCTTACAGGCAGGCCGCTCCGCCGGGGAGACGGCTGCTCGATTATTGCCCCATAGGTATTTTGCGGGGTCCTGACAGAAAAAAATCGCCTTGTACGATAGAAAGGCCGCCGGGCAGAGCGCGGACCTGCAGACCGCCGTCTCAAGACGGGGATAGCCGGCCGCCGTCCCGCGGGAGGGCCGTCGGGTCCGCGCCTTCAAAGGCGGTTCCAGACGGCCGCGCACAGCTGGTTCGACCGGCCGCCGCCAAGATAATTCGCCCCGCGCGGCTTGGTCCGTTAAGACCGTATGGCTTGCCATAACGGATGGTAAAAGCATGGAAAAAACCGGCTGGTTCATCAGCCGGTTTTTTCCTATGGCTTGGACACAAAGGGATTTCCCTCTATATAATACCGATAGGGCAGAAGCGCGTCTTCGCCGGCGTAGTCCACCCCGATGCGAGTGGTCTCCACCCGCTGAAAGGAAACGGGCGGTTTTTCCTCCAGCATGTGGAAAAAGCTGTGGAAAACGTCTAGACGGCTGTCCTCCTTTGTCAGGCGCAGGGCTTTACAAAGCTTGCCCGGCCCGTTGGTGAGCTGGACAATGGCGCGTGAACCCTTGCCTTCTATCAGCTCCCGGGCCGTACAGCCAAACCGGGCCTGACAGAGCCCGTCGAGCCCCCTTACCGGCTCCACCGCCCGAATCAGGGCGGCTTCGGGAATTTCCGGCCGGTTACAGACAATGTTCAGACAGGCGTACATACCGTAGATCAGATAGATATAAACCCCGCCTCCCGGCCCGTAGAGAATCTCGGTCCGGGCCGTCCGCCTGCCGCCGCTGGAGTGGGCCGCCCGGTCGATTTTTCCCATATTTCCACAATCCTGCATAGGGTCTGTGGAAACCCCGGCCGGTCCAAGGCTAGATATTTCCCTAGCAGCTCCTGGGCGACCTGGATGGAGGTCCGCTGATAAAAGGCCCGGGGCAGAGGCGTGAGCTGGGGCAAAGGGGCCTCCTCCCGTTGGAGCAGACCGGCCGCCAGCGCGTCAAAGTTGGTTTTCTTGTTCATAAAAATTACTATAGGATACCTAAGACTGCGCAAAAAACCTTGGATTTCCGCCCGCACGTCCCAAGGAACCCCGAATAGGACGCTTTTCCCAAAGGCGTGCAAACGACTCGCGCAAGAATGTGTGCAAGGCGAATAAGCCGTAGAACTTTGCGCTTGGTATCTTTCCTTTCTTCCCTTTTTATTTTTCCGTCTTTATGAAAAATACGGACGCTCTGCATCGTTATATAAGCAGAAGGGGATGAGCCATGTATGTTTACGGCATCTGCGCGCGATGCGGACACCGAACGGGTTATGCGGCGTATTGTTTCCCAATATGCCGCTTCTATTATCCGACTGGCCTTCGGATATGTCAAGAACCGAAGCGACGCGGAGGATCTGGCTCAGGAGGTTTTTCTGGTCCTTTTGCGAAAAAAGCCGGTCTTTGCAGACGAACGGGCCGAACAGGCCTGGCTGATGCGGGTAACCGCCAATAAGTGTAAGGTCTTTCTAAAATCCGCCTGGAGAAAACATACCCAGCCTCTCACCGAGGAGCTTACCTTTCTGCCCGCCGAGGAAGGATACGTTATGTCCGTCCTGCTGGAATTGGAGGAAAAGTACCGCATACCCGTCTGGCTCTTCTACTTCTACGGCTTCTCCATCAAGGAGATTGCGCATTGTCTGAAGATTAAGCCTGCCACGGCCGCTACCTGGCTGCACAGAGGACGCGCCCGTCTGCGGGAGAAACTGGGAGATGATTTTGATGTATAAAAAAGATCTGTTAAAAAACGCATTCGCCCATATCGAGCCCTCGGCGGATTTTGTGTCCCGCACCCTGGACAAGCTGGAGGCCGAAACCGAATACGGGCGTATAAGGCGGCCTTGGCGTCTGAAAAGCAGCTGTACTCTTATCCTCTGTCTAGGCGTTCTGCTCGTCCTGCCGCTCGCGGCGGTCGTCCCGTCCCTGTCCGGCCAGCGTCTCCCTTTGTCGCCGGCGGGCTATGCTACAGAGCTAGACGGCTGTCCCGTTCCCTACGAATCCTTACGACTCCCCCCTGACGACGGCCAGGATTTTTCCGAGGAAGCTTTGGCTTCCAACTATACCCTTACGGATTTTGCTCTGGGAAATTATACGTCGGGACTCTCCCACGCCGCCCTAGCGGTAAAGGGAACGGTGACGGCCATCCGCTTTAACGATTACGCTTACGATTCCATAGACGCGGGGCTCCCAGCGTCTCACTACAAGCATCGCCTCCGCCATCAGGAGCGCAGCGTGGTTTACGAAGTTCGGGTGGAGAAGATATTTGGCGCCCGGCCAGAGGAAGCCGCCGTACAGCCAGGCGATCTGCTTATCGCCGAGAACCGGCTTTTGAACATGGCGGCCGCCAGCCTCACGGATCCCGCCGGCCGTATACAGGCCGGTCACCAATATATTCTGACAGTCGGCAAGGGATGTAGGCATCTGATTTCCGGCTGGCCTTCCGCCTATACCTTTGAAGGAGACTATGTCGCCGAAAGCCCTTACTTCCTTACCAATTCTCACACGCCTCCTATCCAATTGACCCAGGACGGCGGCTATCTGTTTTTTGCCCGTACCGACGCGGTCCGTCCAGCCGGCTGGCTGGACCTGTTAACCGACAACACGGTCCGCGTCGTCATGCCGGCCGAAACGGATCCCTTGTATAAGGAGCATATGTACCTACGGGCCGGGCCGGCCTTTGAGGATGACTTTCAACGGCTGGTGGATCAAAATTTTGCTACCCAGACCAAATAGCGGACGGATTGGGCTACGCGTCCCAGCCGCCCGTCCGCACCCGTCCTTGGTCTTTTTCCGAATACGGCCGCATACTGCCTTCCTGGACGGTATGAGGCCGCATTTTTCACAAATATCGGACGGCCATTTTTATAGCTTGCTTTCGACAAGCTATAAAAATAGTAGCGCAGCTACTATTTTTGCGCATCTGCCCGCTCTGACGGGCAGATGCTTTTTTATTTTATAAAGCCCCGGGCCGGGACCGCACGGACGGCCATTTTTTATAGATTTCTCCGCGGTCCATCTATATGAACGTCCTTTGGACGTTCTGAGGTCTGGTCTTTGGTCAGACCGGGACACGGGAAAGCAAGGCGCTAGAGGGTCTCACAAAAATTTTGCTTTGCAAGACAAAGCATAGCTTGCCTTCGGCAAGCTATAAAAAATAAAGCCCCTATCTTGCAATCCGCCGTTGTATTTTTCCCGGAACCGTTCTATAATAAAACTTGCAATTTTACCAGATAGGACTGATTGGCATGAAAAATTACAAGATTACGCTTCTCAAAGGAGACGGCATCGGCCCCGAAATCGTGGAGCAGGCCGTAAAGGCCCTAAACGTACTGGCCGATAAGCACGGCTTCCATATCGAGTATACCGACGCGCTCTTAGGCGGCGTCGCTATCGACGCTACCGGCGTCCCCCTGCCCCCCGAGACGGTGGAAGCCTGCAAGGCCGCCGACGCGGTACTGCTGGGGGCCGTAGGCGGCTATAAGTGGGACACTCTACCCGGCCATCTCCGCCCCGAGGCGGGACTGCTGGGCATCCGGTCCGCCTTGGGTCTCTACGCCAACCTGCGGCCGGCCGTCATTTTCGGCCCCCTTAAGTCGGCCTCCCCCATCAAGGACGAGATTATCGGCGACTCCCTGGATATTATGGTAGTCAGAGAGCTGACCGGCGGCATCTACTTTGGAGAGCGGGGCCGCAAGGAGGTCAAGGGCCAGCCTGCCGCCTTCGACACCGAGATGTACACCGTCCCGGAAATCGAGCGAATCGCCCGGGTGGCTTTCGACGTAGCCCGCAAGCGAAACAAAAAGGTTACCAACGTGGATAAGGCCAATGTCCTGGAGTCTTCCCGGCTGTGGCGGGAAACCGTCTTGAAGGTGGCAGAGGGATACCCCGACGTGGAGCTCAACCATTTGTATGTGGACAACGCCGCTATGCAGCTGGTCCGCAATCCCCGCCAGTTCGACGTAATCTTAACCTCCAATATCTTCGGCGACATCCTCTCCGACGAGGCTTCCCAGATCGCCGGCTCCATCGGCATGCTGGCCTCGGCCTCCCTCTCCGACGGGACCCTGGGGCTGTACGAGCCCATCCACGGCTCGGCTCCCGATATCGCCGGACAGGGCGTGGCCAATCCGCTGGCCACCATTCTGTCGGCCGGCATGCTGCTGCGCTATTCCTTCGGCATGGAACAGGCGGCCGGCCAAATCGACGCGGCCGTGGCCGCCGTCCTGGAGACCGCCCGCACCCCCGATATCTGGGAAGAGGGCTGCAAAAGGGTTTCCACCGCCGAAATGGGAGATTTGGTCTGCGCCCTGTTAAAGTAGACGCCCTTTCCGGGCGCGCGGACCGGCCGTATATACGCTCGGGACGGGATGTATACCCGCGGCCCATTCGGATGGGTATGAAGCCTGAGCCCGGACGCTGCCGCAGGAACCCATGGACCGGCCGCCTGAAGGGGACGGCTAAACCGGCCGATCCGGCATTGGGGGACGCGGCGGGCCGTTCGTTAAACCCCGGTGCACAGCTAGGCCCGCTCGTTCGAGCGGCTACCAGACCTATCGCGTCCCTCTGAAGGCCTATGATAGGCTGGACAAAGGGCGGCAACGCCGGACCTTTACGCCAATGGGAAGGAAATAGAAAGGATACGCATATGAAATTGTCTTTGCATAAATGGGCCGCCCTGGTCCTTTCAGCCGGTCTGCTGTTTACCGCCGCCGGCTGCGGCGATAAGCCGGCCGATTCGAGTCAGCCGGCCGAAGCCCTAACCTCGGCGCCGGCTATCGTCTCTGAACCGCCCCGGCATCCCGGTACCATGAACCCCCTCACCGGCGCTTATGATTTGGCCGCCGACGCGGCGGGCAAGCGGCCGGTGGCCGTCATGGTCAATAATATCAAGGCGGCCTGGAGCGTCCAGACCGGCCTAGGCGCGGCGGATATCGTCTATGAGACCTATGTGGAGGGAGGCATCACCCGCCTCATGGCGGTGTATAAAAACGGGGCCGGTATGCCTGAGGTAGGCACCGTCCGTTCGGCCCGCTACTCTTATGCCGACCTAGCCGCCGGACACGACGCTATCTACGTTCATGCCGGTATGGATACCCAGTATTGCAAGGACCGTATGGCTGAGCTGGGTATGGACGACGCCGACCTGCTGGCCGGCGCCAGCACCGCCGGCTACCGGCTGAAAAACGGCAAGGCTCTGGAGCACACCCTGTATACCAGCGGCAAAAAGCTGGCGGCGGGCTGGAAAGACAGCCAGCGGCTGGAGCTGAAAGGGGAGGAGAAGCCTTGGCTCTCTTTCCGGGACCCCGACGAATCAGCTCCGGCGGGAGAGACCGTCTGCCAGAGTCTGACCGTACCCTTTTCCGCTTCCTATTCGGCCGGCTTTTCCTATGATCCGGACAGCCGCATGTACCTGAAATCCCAAAGCGGCAATAAATCGGTGGATTACAAGACCGAAAAGCGGGTCAAGGTCAAGAACGTGTTGGTGCTCTACGCCAAGGTGTCCAGCTTTTCCGACGGCGAACATGTCAAAACCGATTTGACCGGCGGCAGCGGCCTATACGTATCCGAAGGCGGCTATGCTCATCTTACTTGGTCTAAGGCCGACGGCAAATCCCCCCTGACGGTCAAAGCGGCCGACGGGTCCAAGCTGCCGGTAAACGCCGGCAACACCTGGGTCTGTCTGGTGGACCAGCGGCAAGAGGACAAGGTGGAGATTTCCTAACGGGCCTTTTCAAACGCCGGTTACGCACCTGCGCCTTGGAAAGGCGGCTCGCTTATAAAAAATGACGCCTCTCCTGTTTTTTCTGGTCTTAGACGGCCGAGAGGATCGCCCCTGCTTATAAGCCGCCTCATATTTTGCACCCGCTGATTTCCCCATACCTCTTGCCGCCCTCTTAAATTTTTCCGCAAGCTGGGATTGCATTGTAAAGCTGAGATGATGTATAATATGGAATAATCTTACTGTTTGAGCCGGCCGACGGACCGTTTGGTTTTCCGCATAGACGGTTCCCCCCGTCGGGCCGGCGGACTTTCAACCCATTCCGCGAAAGCGGCTTTTATCACAAAAAGCCGTAGGGGGGCGGTTCCCTGCGGCAAAGGAGGCTTTTATATGGACGCCCAATTTGTATGGCGGGAAGAGTACCAGATTGGGGTAGACGTTATTGACAGGGAGCACCAGCGGCTTTTTAACATTATTAACAAGCTTTTTGCCTATAGAGAGGCCAAAAAAGACAGCCAATGGACCTGTCAGGAGGGCATTAAGTACTTTAAGGGACATACGCTGAAACATTTTACCGATGAAGAGGAATACATGGCCTCCATCGCTTACGAAGGGCTGGCGCAGCACCGGCATATTCACGAAGGTTTTCGGAATAATACTCTGCCGGCCTTGGAACGGGAGCTGGAGCAGGACGGCTATTCCCCGGAGGCAGTTGACCATTTCCTGGGGGTCTGCGCCGGGTGGCTGATC
>JAAVYX010000022.1 GCA_022791355.1 Clostridiales bacterium
CGTTGGTTCCGGCGTTGTTACCGCTATCAACTCCTAACTTGTTTTAAATTGTGCGAAACCGGCGTATATCTTTGGATATACGCCGGTTTTTTGTATATTTATTACTCTTTTGAGTTAACATAACCGCTGGGTTCTACCGGGGATAGATAGAATCAAGCATAGTGAAAGGTTTCCAGACAGGAGGCAAACTTTTACAAAGTATAAAAGCGATGGGTTTCATATATCCATTCTTACGTCAAGCAGATAAGACACGATTTTGTAATGCTTTTATTTTTCGATGCTCCTCTGGGGCCGCGCTGGTAATAGGCCTTTTTAGGGTCTGTGCGAACCACCAATTTACTGGCGGCTATGATTCGAGCTTGCGTATACGGCCGGCGGTGGGGGAGACGCCGAACCGAGTTTTATAGCTGCGATAGAAGCTGGAATAATCCTTCCAGTCACAGGCTATGGCGGCTTCACTGGCGGCGCTTCCCTTCCGGATCGCGTTGCGGGCGGCCACCAGCCGCTTGAGCAGGATATAATCCCAGACAGAGGAACCCGTAGCCTGACGAAAAAGCCGGTTCAGCTGGGAGCGGCTGATAAAAAACCCTCGCTGATACGCTGCACTGACAGTTCGTCAAATAAATGCCGGTTGATATAATCGACAATAGGATCGGCGGGGCGGCGAATCGGACGAAACCCTTTCCGACCGCCGCCTGCACGCTTCCCCCAGCTGCCCGAAAAGTGGATACAAATAAAGCAGGATATTCCGGCGAAGGCTTTCCTGCCCGCTGCGGCCGATGGCTTCAAACAGGAGACTGGGGGAGAGCGCGCCGAATTCCTCCAGGCCGTACAGGTTTCAAAACGCTTTGAAGGGGGACAGACCGTGCAGTTGCCCGCCCTTGGTAAGGACAACGACAGCGGCCGGAATATGTTTGTTATGGCCCTTCCCGCCGAGGGGAAGCCGGTTTCCAACGCCCTGACCCACAATCCCGTGGTGGAGGCCGGAACGCCTGCCCAGGGCGGCGAAACGGACGGCGCATACCAGTTCTACATAAACGACGTATTCAATATGGAAGCAGAGCTGCCGGAAGGGTATGAGAGCTTCGGCGGCGCCCAGGGGGATGGAGCCGCCTTAAGCGAAAAAACCGCCGCGCCGGCGCCGTCCTCTGAAAACTACGCCCTGAACCGGCCCTATGAAACCAGCGACGCGCAGGAGGGCCGGGGCGGAAACCCGGTAGACGGCAACGTGGATACCTATTGGGAAAGCAGCGGCCTGCCCGCCGTGCTGAACATCGATCTGGAGCAAACCCGACTGGTGGACACAGTCGGCTTAAAGCCGCGGGACTACTGGGGCAGCCGCTCTCAGAAGGTCGCCATGGAGTATAGTCTGGACGGACGTACCTATTCCCAGCTTGTCCCGGCAAAGGATTACAATTTTGAAAAGCCAAGGCAGAATGCGCTGGAGGCGGCCGTTCCCGAGACCGAGATGCGCTATCTGCGGCTGCATATCTCTTGGGCCAGCGATGCGAGAGGCCATGCGCTGCTCAGCGAGGTGGAGGTATACGGACCCCTTCCGGCGGCCGAAAACTGGTTCGACCGGCATGTAGAGACGCAAAAGACTGAGCGGAAGTCGGGCGCGGCCGGCCTGCTCAAAAAATTAGACGAGCCGGTTACCGGCCGGGTGATACTGGAGGCAAGGGTCCGGTCGGATCAGAACAATCAGGACATGCTGATTCCCGCGCCGCTGGACGAGGCGGGAAAAACAGCGGCGGCCCTGCGTCTTTCGGCCGACGGATATATCCAGGCGGCCAGTGAGGACGGATGGCGGAACATCGTCCCCTATACGAAGGGCGAATGGTATACCTTAAAGTTACCGGCGTCTACGGCGTATATGTAAACCATATGCGCCGGGGAGAGGATGTTCCCATGGGAGCGTCGTCCTTTTCCACCATCCGGTTTTCGGTGGAGGAGGGGGGCCTGGGTACGTTGGATATAGATAATCTGCGGCTATACGACAATCCCGAGGTCTTTAACCTGGAGAAGGACTTTAACGGGGCGGACAAGGGCAGCCGGCCGGAAGACGGCTGGACCTACAGCGACAAGGGAAGCGCCGGCGTAGCGCCCGTTCCCTTTGCCGAGGATCAGCGTCTTGCGTTTACCACCGTTTCCGCCGATAAAGCGGCGGAGGGGATTCGGCGCTTTTCTTCCATCAGCGGAAAGCTGACGGTGGATGCCAAGGTCAAGGCCAATTCCACGGGCTGGGTTACCGCCCCTGCGGTCATCGATGAAAAGGAAAGAGTGGCGGCCAAGGTCGCCATGTGCCGTAACAGCTTCTTTATTTCCAACGGGGACAACTGGGCGTATATCTGCAATCAGGAGCTGCCCCACAATTATTATCCCGCCGGCAACTGGTATCAGGTCAAGCTTGTGCTGGATACGAAGGCCAACCGCTATGACTTTTATATAGACGGATCCAAACGGTATGGGGGCGCCGCCTTTACGGCGGATATAGACGCGGTAAACGGCCTGCAGTTTGCGGCCAACGATCCCAACGCCCTGTACGTGGACAATATTAAGGTTTACGACAGCGATTCCCTGGCCCGGGGGCTTATGCCGGAGAACGAGGTATATAATGTAAAGGATTTCGGCGCCAAGGGAGACGGCGTGACCGACGACACCGAAGCCATCCGACAGGCCGTCGAGGCCGCCGCTTACAGGGGCGGCACGGTGGTGCTGGAAAACGGCGTATTCTATACGGGGCAGATCATTCTTTACAACGATATGACCTTTTTCCTGGACGTTTCCGCGACCATACTGGCCGATATGAACCGGAATGTATGCTTTGTCGTGCAAAGCAAATTTTTGCGAAGCCCTCGATGGGCTGAGCGAAAATCTATATAAAAAGGTCATCCCAACCAACAGCTATAATACCAACGAACATCTCGGCAGGGGAATCATCTACTGTCAGGAGGCCGAAAAAGTACGGATAACCGGCGGCGTCATCAACGGCAACGGTTTCTACAACTTCAACTCCAACGATCCGGCCAACCATCGCCCCTGTATCCTGTATACGGCCCTTTGCCGGGATCTGTACGTAGAAAACGCGAGCATGCTGCAAAGCCCATACTGGATCCTGGTGCCCCTGGAAACCGACAATATCACCATCCGCAATGTGAATGTGATTGCCCATGTCGCCCCCAACCGGGACGGTATCGATCCGGTCAACTGCAACAACGTGACCATTGAAAACTGCTGTGTTTTTGCCGGCGACGACGCCATCTGTCCCAAGAGCGGCAACGACGTTCCCAGCCATAATATGGATGTGCGGAATTGTGTACTCCAATCCTGCTGTAACGGCATCAAGCTGGGAACCGATTCCCGGGACGACTTTAAAAATTACACCTTTACGGATATTTGTATCAAAAACGTGGGTCTGACCGGCAACGCCCTGGAGACCACGGACGGATCGGCAATCGAGAACATGACCTTCAAGCGCATCGACATGATCGATGTTGACAACGCCATGTTTGCAGTCGTGGGCAACCGCGGCCGGCTCCCGCTGCCGGGGGAAGACGGGCAGGCGAAGCAGAAGCTGCTGGGTTATATCCGCAACGTCACCGTGAAGGATATGAATTATACCAACCCCATGCAGCCGCCCTATTCCCATAGGAACGAGCATGTTCACGAGGTCATGCTCATCGGTCTGGACCCGGCCAAAAATAACATCCAGGACGGAAAGGATCACCGCATTTCCAACGTCTTGTTTCAAAACGTCTATCTGGAGATGCCGGGCGGAAAAACATCTGTGCCGGGCTTCTCCGGCGGAATCGGCGGCGGATACCCCGAGCATACCGGGATTGGAGAATCCACCGGCTGGGCCTACACCATCCGCTGGACCGATAACGTGCAGTTTGAACACTACAGAAACGTTTCTATGAACCCTGATGTGCGGCAGGAGATCGCCCGGGCGGATTATACCGACGAGGAGATATCCGAACCGATAGAGGCCCTGTACGCCTTGGGAAGGCCTGACATTTCGGCCTCGCTGGGTACGGCGGAAGAGGATCTGCCCCTGCCGAAAGCCATCCCTGTGCTTCTGGAAAACTATTAGATGGCCGAAGCTGAGGTGGAGAGCTGGAAGACTGAGGGATATGATGCGGGAAAAGACGGGCGCTATACCTTTACGGCCGTTTTAAAGGAAAACGACGGCATAGCCGATGCGCAGCGTCTGCTTTCCCATGTGACCGTTGTGCTGGATTCGGCGGTTCTGGGCGACCTGGACGGCAGCGGCGAGGTGACCATCCAGGACGTGATGGAGGCCTGTAAAATTCTGGCCCGGCAGTCGGCCGGCAAGGCTCCCACCGGCGACGAGCTGGCCCGGGGCGACCTGGACGGCGACGGCAAGATAACCATTACCGACGTGATGGAGATTTGTAAGCTTTTGGCCCGCAAGGCCTAAGCAGAGACGATATGACCGGCTTCCGCCATAAGCGGAGGCCGGTTTTCCTATGGGGGAGCAGCGGGTATGCGGAAAATACGGCTGGGCGGTCTCGCTTGCCCCTGCGCTGTACGGCGCGGCCTCTTGCAAGACTTTTTGAAAATTCGGTCGGGTTCGGTTGAAAATTCGCCGTCTTGTGGTACAATAGTAGTATTATGGAACGGCTTGGCCGTAGACTATGGAAAAGGTGTGATAGGCATGCGCAAGGATTTATCCATGCTGGTGGACCTGTATGAGATCACCATGGCCAACGGTCTGCTGGAAAGCGGCCGGCGGGATATGATTACCTATTTCGATATGTTTTTCCGCCATGTGCCGGACGACGGCGGTTTCGCCATCATGGCCGGCTTGGAACAGCTGATACAGTATCTAGAGTCCCTTTCCTTTTCTGAGGAAGATATCGCTTATCTGGAGGAGCAGCGCCTGTTCAGCCCGGCCTTTCTGGACTATCTGCGGAACTTTACCTTTACATGCGACGTCTGGGCCGTGCCGGAGGGCACCCCTATATTCCCGGGGGAACCCATTGTCACGGTGCGGGGGCCGGCCATTCAGGCCCTGCTCATCGAGACCATGGTGCTCTTGACCGTCAACCATCAGTCCCTCATCGCCACCAAGGCCAACCGGATCGTTCGAGCGGCCCAGGGGCGGACGGTGATGGAATTCGGCGCCCGCCGGGCCCACGGGTACGACGGGGCGGTGTACGGGGCCAGAGCGGCCTTTATCGGGGGCTGCGATTCCACCTCCAACGTCAAAGCGGCTATGGACTTCGGCATTCCATCGGCGGGTACCATGGCTCATAGCTGGGTGCAGATGTTCGACGACGAGCTGATCGCCTTCAAGACCTACGCCCGCCATTATCCCGACAGCTGCCTGCTGTTGGTGGACACCTATAATACGTTAAAATCGGGCATTCCCAACGCCATTCGGGCCTTCAACGAGGAGGTGCTTCCCCGGGGCTTCCGGCCAAAGGGGGTGCGTATCGACAGCGGCGACATCACCTATCTTTCCAAAAAGGCCCGCAAGCTACTGGACGAAGCCGGCTTCCCCGACTGTGAGATCGTGGTGTCCAACGCGCTGGACGAGTATCTCATCCGCGATATGCTCATGCAGGGGGCGCGGGTGGACGGCTTCGGCGTAGGCGAACGGCTGGTTACGGCTTCCTCCGAGGCGGTGTTCGGCGGGGTATATAAGTTGGCGGCCATCGAGGAAGCGGGCAAGATCGTACCCAAGATCAAGATCAGCGAGAACATCTCCAAGATTACCCTGCCCTGCTTTAAGACCAGCTGGCGGCTGTTCGACCGGGAGAGCGGCAAGGCCATCGCCGACGTGGTCACTCTGGCCAACGAGGAAATCGACGACCGGCAGCCCTACGAAATATTCGATCCCAACCACAGCTGGAAGCGTAAGACGGTAACCAATTTTATCGCCCGCCGTCTCCAGATGCAGATTGCGGCGGGGGGCAAAACCGTTTACCAGAGTCCCACGGCGGGAGAGATACGGCTGTACCGGCAAAAGCAGGTAGAGACCCTGTGGGAAGAGGTACAGCGGTTTGAGAAACCCCACGCCTATTATGTGGATCTCTCCAGAAAGTTGTGGGAGCAGCGAAGCGCGCTGCTGGAACGGTATTCTTTTGATAAATAAGAAATTGTAGTTTTTTGCCGGAGGGCCTAGAGCGCGTGTCAAAAGGGGTGCATAGGTTTTCGTTCGGCCCGTTCAGGGCCTTGCAAAAGTTTCGCAGAGCGTACGCCGTTCGCGGGGTTAAATGCGGGAGACGCTTTTTTCCGCTGGCCGCGGCGGATACCCGCCGCCATACCGATAGATGAAAATACCGTTCCAGGACGGCTGACGCTCTTTTATCCGGGCGGTATGCCGGCATTTATTCATTGCGTATACAGTTTTTAAGGGAGTGGAAAATATGAATGGGAAAATCATTCGCAAAATAGGGGCCGCCCTGCTGGCGGCAGTTATGCTCAGCAGCCTGTCCGCCTGCGGGGGGAAGGAGCCGGAGGGCGGCGGTACCACCAGCAAGGCTGCGGTCAGCCATCCGGTAGATGTAATCGGAGAGGCCAAGGCCGGCAAGCTGACGGGTACGGACGTCTTTATCGGCCGGTCGGCAGAGGAGGTCAAGAAGCTGTATCATTACGGGGAGGAGGATACCTTGTCCACCTCCTTGGCGTCGGACGACGAGGAGCCGCTGATTCTGACCATAACCGAAGGGGAGACCATGGTGCGCATGGCCACCGGTCAGGTGGACTATTATTATCGCAAGGCCAAAGAGGAAAAGGGGATTTCCATGATTGTCTCTATGGTGGACTGCTACGGCTTTGAGGCCGGTATCACCATGCCGGACGACGTGAAAAACGCCATTGCCGAGGATGGAGCCGAGAGCGCGCCCACCGAGGACGACCTTTTCTTCCTGCCCGAGGTCCCCGCCGACTGTCTGCGCCTGACCTATACCGCCGGCAGCCAACAGCTGGATTTTTATTTTGTGGATGAATTTTTAGCGGCTGTAACCCTCAGCCAGCCCGATTGGTGGAAACTGGACGAGGACGCGGTCGTTGGGTCCGGCTCTGAAGCTAGTTCAGAATCCAGCTCTGAGGCAAGCTCCAGCTCCAGTTCCGCGTCCGGCTCTGTGGGCGCATCGTCCAACGCGGACGCCTAACGTCATGCAAGAGACTGCAATAGGAAGGGTGAAGCCTGTGCAAAAATCTCCTCCGGTTTTTCGGGTTCAAACCTATGAAAACGGGCTGCCCGAAGCCGCCATGCGGATCCGTCTGGCCGTTTTCTGCGACGAGCAGGGCTATCTGCCCCATAGGGAATTTGATCAGGCGGACCAAGCCGCGCTGCACGTCCTACTGTACGAGGGGGAAGAGGCCGTGGCTACCGGCCGGATTCTTCAGGAATCTGGCCAGGTGTTTTACCTGGGACGTATCGCCGTATTAAAGCCATGGCGGGGCCGGAAGGCTGGACGGTTTCTTATGGAGACCCTGATGGATATAGCCAGGAGTCGAGGCGCGAAAACCTTTAAGCTGGGGGCGCAGGTGCAGGCCAAGGGCTTTTATGAAAAGCTGGGCTTTCGGGTCGTAGGGGATATCTATCCCGACGATCATGTGGCCCATGTGCCTATGGAACGGCCGGCATAGAGCAGACGGCGTTTCTTTTGCCGGCCTGTATGCAAAGCGTACGCTCGGCGTATACTTTTGCAAGGGACGTTAGGCGCTTCACATAGCGGACGTCCCTTGCGGGGAGCAGCGAATGATCTGCCTAAATATTTTTTCCGCGGCCCGTTTATGTAATGCTCTAGGATGGTTCTGGCGCGCTTCTACAATCGGTTCCCGCAAGGGACGTCAGAAGAAATCCAAGCCGGAAAACTCGGCGCTGCGCTGAGGAGCGCTTGGCATAAAATATGCGCCGAACCTACAGAAAGGAGGCTGCGCCGTGAAAGCGGTCATACAGCGGGTGGCCCGCGCCGCCGTGCGCGTAGATGGCAGGAAGGTTGGGGAGGTGGGACCCGGCCTCCTGGCGCTGCTGGGCGTGGCGGACGGAGACGGGGAAGAGGAGGCGGTCCTCCTGGCCCGAAAAACCGCTAACCTGCGTATTTTCAGCGATCAGCGAGATAAGATGAACCGGTCGGTGCTGGAGACGGGAGGCGGCGTGCTGGTTGTCTCCAACTTTACCCTGTGCGCCGATACGAAAAAAGGAAACCGCCCTTCCTTTGATCCAGCCTGCGAGCCGGGGCAGGCGGAAGAACTGTACCGTTTCTACTCTCAGCGGCTGCGTGAGGAAGGGGTGGCCAACGTAGCCAACGGCGTTTTTGGAGCCGATATGGCGGTGGAGCTGTTAAACGACGGGCCGGTGACCATTTTATTGGATACCGATGTTTGGAAAAAAGAGAGATAGACCGACGTTTGTTAATAAGTTATTAAAATTTCGTCTGTTATCAACGGCCATTCGGGTCGTTTTAGCTGGGGACGCTTGGATTTCATACGCCTGCCCGTTGAAACGGGCGGATGCGCGATAGAATAGTTTTGATTTGACGGCCCTCTGAAGCGCGCTAAAACGCCCTGCGGAGGCGGAAAGGAAGGATTACGGTATGATGTGGAAAAAGCGGAAACCGATGTGCTTGACGCTTGCCTTACTTATGACGATGGGAATGACGCCGCCGGCCTTGGCTGCCGGTACTGCGGCGACGGACGAAACGATCCGGTGGAGCGTCCCTGCAGATGATGGTTTGTCGGACAGCGACGCGTTGCTGTCCGGTTATCTGCAAAGCCAGGTAGATAAGGAACTCTACGGCGACGTCGCCCTTTTCGGAACCGCGGCAGGGGATCGGCTGGAAGAGGGCAGCCTGGAAAAGAAGATTTATGTCCAGCTGAGGGAACAGATTGCCGAAGTGGCCGCCGGTAAGCGGGATTCCGCAGCGTTTAAAATCGATCAGAACAGCCTTTCCGAGCTGAAATGGACGGCCGCCGATTTGGGCTGTCCCATTACCATTTTGCCGGACAATACGCTTGATTTTACAACGTTAATGGCTCTGTCGGAAAAATTCAATTCGGATCTGGATACGGGTAAAATCATAAACTGTCTGCTTTCGGATTGCCCGTATGAATTGTACTGGTTTGATAAAACCGCCGGCATGCGCAGCACCTACAACATAGGGGGCGGTACCGATGAGCTTCACATTACCAGCCTTACCCTTCAATTTACCGTGTCTGGAAATTATCGCGGCAGCGGGACATATACTGTGGATACCGCTAAAACCAAGGCGGCCAGCGCCGCCGCTAATATAGCGGACATCATCCGTGAAAACGACGGCAAGGGGGACCGCGACAAGCTGGACGCTTACCGGGCTGAAATCTGCGACCTGGTTTCTTATAACTGGGATGCGACAACAGCCGGATTCCCCTACGGCGATCCCTGGCAGCTAATCTATGTTTTTGACGGGGACCCCTCCACCAACGTGGTCTGCGAGGGATATTCCAAGGCCTTTCAGTATCTGTGCGATAACTCCCGTTTTGACGGCGACGTGACCTGCCACAGCGTTTCCGGCACGATGGACGGCGGCGGTCACATGTGGAATGTTGTAAGCTGGAATGGAAAAAACTATTTGGCCGATGTGACCAACTGCGACGCGGGTACGGTCGGCGCGCCCGACCGGCTCTTTCTGGTGGGCACGGCGGGTACGGAAAACAATCGGACGCATACCTTTACGATTATGGGAACAGAAATTGTCTACCGCTATGACGATGAAATGAAAAACCTGCTCTGCGACGGTTTTCCCGCCCTGTCGGCCCTAGCGGCTCTGACCTTTGCGGACAGCAGCAGGTATGACATTCCGGCCGCTACGGTGGGCGCCGCTATCAGGGAAATCGACCTTTCAGGCGGCGTAAGCGGCGGTATGACGCCTTATATCTTTTCTGCCGAAGGTCTGCCCGCCGGGCTGGCGATCAGCGCGGCCGGCGTGATTTCGGGTAAACCCTCTGCGGCCGGCCAGGCCGGTACGGCCACTATTACAGTGACCGACGCCGCGGGTGCGCGCAAGTCCATCACGATTGCTTATGGCGCTGTTTCCCCGGCCGCTGTGCCGGTTACCGGCGTTACGCTTACGCCGCGGGAACTGGAGCTTGCGGCTGGAAAGACCCAAAAGCTGAGCTGGGCGGTCAGTCCGGCCGGCGCTACGGTGCAGGACGTTACTTTTACCAGCGACCATCCCGAGATTGCCGCTGTGGACCGGGAGACCGGCGTGGTGACCGGCGTGTCGGCAGGTAAGGCTATCATCACGGTTGAGACCGCGGACGGCGGCAAGACTGCCCAATGCGCCGTTACGGTTTTCTGCGACCATAATAACCAGGCCGAAACGGCCGCAAAGGCTTCCGATTGTAAAACCCAAGGTTGGAGCAAGTATTACACCTGCGAAGACTGCGGCCGGCTGCTGGACGCGGATGGAGTAAGCCCGCTGGACGCCGTTCCCTATCTGCCCTTAGCGGCGCATACCGCCCAGCGTCACGATTCTGTGGCGGCTACCCATGAAACGGCTGGCAGCAAGGAATATTGGACCTGTGAAGTCTGCGGCGGATTCTTCGGAGACGCCGCCTGTACGCAGGTTGTTTCGCCCGAGTCGCTGGTGATTCCAGCCGTTCCCCACAGCTATGGCGATACCTGGGAAAAGGACAGCCAAAAGCACTGGCATGTCTGCGAATGCGGTCATACTGCGGACGAGGCGGCTCATACCTTCGGCAGATGGACAGTAACCCTGGAGGCCACCGAGACCGAGACAGGGGAGCGGGAGCGCAGCTGTTCGGTGTGCGGACACACCGAAACCCAGGTGATTCCTATTGGCGGGATTCAGGAGCCCGATATTATTCCCGGCGATTTGGACGGGGATGGACAAGTGACCATTCAGGATGTGATGGAGGCCTGTAAGGTATTGGCCCGTCAAAGCGCGGGTACGCCGCCTACCGCCGATGAGCTGGCTGGGGGAGACCTGAACGGAGACCAAAAGATCACTATTTCCGACATTATGGAAATTTGTAAGATATTGGCCAGAAAAAGCTAGGTCATGCCCGAAAGCTGAAAAATGTATATGGTTTCTTTTATGAGTTGGGCGGGATCATTCGCACCAGGCGTATTTTTCTTTTTTGGACCGGGAGAGAGACTTCGCGCCAGACGCTTACTATATCAGGTTTTGCAATAACAAAAAGGCGTACCTGGCGCGAAATTTCGCACTAGGTTAAACAAAACAGAGGCAATCTGGCGCGAAAACTTACATTGCGCTAAACAGGTAAAAGGGATTCTGCCGCTAATGCTCTCTCCAGCTAATAAAAAAATATACGGATTTTCGTTCAGGATATCTAGGGCTTGTTTGAAAAATAAATATTGCACAAATCAAATAAAAGTGCGAAAATAGGGCCATGAAGCGATATGAATTGACAAAAGAACAATGGGAACGCGTGAAGAAGCTGCTTCCAGCAGAGAGGTCGGGGAAGCGAG
>JAAVYX010000190.1 GCA_022791355.1 Clostridiales bacterium
CGAAGACACCCCGGCGCGCGGCAATTTTATCCCTGTAAAACCGTTTTATACCTTGTCAATCGACGGTATACCCGCATGTAAGGCGAGCCTGCGCAATCGGGAAAGAGATAAGGAAAGGCCAAACGGAACCATAGAGCGGAAACAGCTCCGGAAAATCGAATTATTTTGCGGGACAAGGAACCTGCCCGACCGGCCGTCATAGAATGATAGTGAAGTAAACAGCTTCACATCATTACCATAGGAGGCTAAAGTGTATGGCAGAGACAAACAGCGGTTTTAAAGCGCCCGGCAGCTTTAAAGAAGCGGTCTGCATAGACGGAGGCAGGGTCTATGACTCCTGCTGCGATCGGGACTGTCTGGAGGACCTGCGCTGCTTCTTCACGCCCAAGGGCCAGGAAATTATCCAGCAGGCTCTCAACGTGCGCATCCGTTCGGCCGAAATCATCAACGTTTTTGTAGACGTAGAGCCGGTTCACTTCAACCGGGGCTACTACGCCTGCGACCTGACCTTCTTCTTCCTGGTGAAGTTCGACGTTTTCTGTTCGCCCCGGTCCAAGCCTGTTCCGGTTCGCGGCGTCTGCTTCTTCGACAAGAAGGCGATCCTCTACGGCAGCGAGGGCAATGTGCGGGTATTCTCCAACGAGTTTTCCAAGGACGACGCCAGCGACGCGCAGGCCCGCCCCACCAACAACCTGCCCAAGTGCGTGGTACAGTGCGTAGACCCCGTTCCCCTGAGCGCCCGCATCTGCGAGATCCGGGACTGCTGCGAAAACGTACGGTGTATGCCGGCCTGCGTTTGCAACTGCATTGGCGGCGAGGTCTGCACCAACCTGCAAAACGGCGACAAGACGGTTTACGCCACCATCGGTCTGTTCACCATCGTCCAGCTCATCCGCAACGTGCAGATGCTCATTCCGGTTTACGATTTCTGTATTCCCGAGAAACAGTGCAGCTGCGACGAACCTGAACCCGAATGCGCCTGCGATATCTTCAAAAAGATCAAGTTCCCCACCGACGAGTTCTTCCCGCCCCGCGCCGACAGCGACTGTGATTGCGGCTGCGGCTGCGACTATGACGAGAACGACTGCGACTGACGCGCATCACCGCTAGCTGTATACGTCTGACGTATATTCTGCATAGGTTCCAAGCACCTGATGAAAGCCTTGGTTTCACGCGCAAATTTGTGCAGAGCGTAGAGGCTTTCGCACGGCCCGTCTATATGGCTTTCGGTATCTCAGTTTCATCCTAGATCAAAATTCCGGAAGCCGGAGTCCCAGCAAAAATGTATGCTCCGCGCATACATAACGCGCGCGGCTTGAAAGAAAACCCCCGGTATCTGCGGATACCGGGGGTTTTTATGCGGGTTCTTTTGACTATCAACGCCTAGTCGACGGCGCAGGTTTTCCGCTCCATGAGAACCTTCATGAAAAGGCCGCCCTGCACGGTACGGTGTTGGAAGCCGATCATCTTGGCCGTTTTGGTATCATACCAGTCGGTCATGGGCACCCGGGATTCGGAAGCGTTATAGGCCTGCCACAGCCGGTCCGCAAGGTTATCAAAATCAGCCTTTTCATCGCTCAGGCAGGCCGTCCAGATCAGCCAGTCGGACTTGGTGTAGTCGGCCCGGTTATCCAGGGGCAGGCCATAGGGGTTGGCGTGCTTATCTAAATTGATTTGCAACTCCTTTTTGAAGATTTCGGCCGGGAAAAGGCCGGTTCCAAAGAGCTGATCCCAAATCACGTTGTATTTCATAGAGTAGGTGCCGGGCTGGTCAAAGGCCAGACGGTAGGTACCGTCGCCGTCGGCAGTGTCCTTCTGCCAGTCGGCCGCCATTTTCCGGGCCGCTTCCATATACTTCTCGGCGTCATCGGTCCGCCCGGTCATCTTACAAAGCAGGCCGAAGGAGGCGATACCCATGATGGCTTTCAGAGAAAGGTTGCAGTTATGGGCCAGGTGGCCGGCAAAATCGTCGGTACAAAGCTGATTGCCGGGGTTGTAGCCCTCCTTTAGCAGGTAGGCGCACCACTTCTCCAGCGCCGTCCAGTTCTCTTTTGCAAAGGACGCGTCCTTCTCGGCGGCGGCTACGGCGGCGGTGGTCACCAGCATGTTGCCGCATTCCTCCACCGGCATCTGCCACTGGGCGCAGGTGCCGTGGGAGTATACCTGGCCGTTGACAATGGGATAACAGCCGGCGTCGTGGGGGGCGAAATCGTAGAACCAGACGTCCGTATCAGCGTACTTAAAGACCGGCCGCAGCATCCCCTTGACCAGCTCGGGATTATAGAGCAGGAAGAGGGGGATGGAGGGATAGGTCACGTCCACCGTAGCGGCGCAGCCGTTGGAGAAGCACTCCTTGGAAACAAAGATAACCTTGCCCTCGGTATCATAGCAGGCCTTATGGGCGGCGATGACCTGACGATAGGCCAGGGCCAGCAGCTCGGCGTACTTCTCATTGCCGGCCGCCTGCATAGCGTCGTCCCAGATGCGTTTGGCAAAGGCCTCGCAGCGGGCGAAAATAGCGTCGTAATCGGCGAAGGCCTTTTCCAGCGCCTTCTCCACCGTACCGTCGGCCCTGCGCCAGCAGCCGTCTACAGGCTGATGGAAGTATTCCAGGGAATGGATATCGTCAAAGGCAATGGCGAAGAGAGCCGAACCGTCGCTGATATCGGCGGTCATACGGATATCGTGAGCCGGGGTGCCGTATTCGTTGACCCGGTCGACGGGGGCCACGGCCCCGTCCTTCCCCGCAACGGCGCCGTAGAGATAGCCCCAGTTGATGCGCAGATCGTCCCCCGACTTATTCAGGGGATGCTGGAAGACGCTGCCCACCTTGGCGCAGGCCATGCCGGGGATGGACACCGGCTGGTAGGCGGTGGGGAACTCATACTTGAAGTTTTCGCACAGCTCATCGTCTGCAATGATGGAAACCTTGACGATATGGCTCTTCCCGTCGGTCGTCTTGGCGGCGGCCTTTATGTAGGAAACCGGCCGGCTCATAAGCTCCACATCCTCGCAGAGCAGCGGGGTGGTGAAGGTAAGGGTCAGCTCGATCCCGGCGGCGGTAAAGGTGTAGAAGGTGGAAAGGGCGTTCCAGTCCACCTTTGCCTGCTCCATGGCCTCCTCCTCGGATTTGCCCATAAAGCGGTAGACCTTACCGTCGATTTCGCACAGGCCGGTGAGGCGATGGTCCTTACCGGTCCAGTGGCGGGTGATGTCGTCGGTCAGCTTATCCTGCATGGACCAGACGCTCAGATAGGGGTCTACGGTGACCAGAGGGATGGCGGGTGCGCGCAGTTTCAAGGGAATCATTCCTTTCTTATTTCCTCCCGCGGCTTGCACGGGCTTCATTTATCGGCTATACTATAAATTATCACAGTCTTTACAGGATTTAAAGGGGAAATATCCCTATTAAAGTGAGGAATATCAAAATTGCGCGAGACGATTTATAACTTTTGGAGTCAATACGATCCGGCCCGGCCCTTCCATTTAATCATGACCGGGATTTCCTATTGCGACCATACCTACATGATCGAGCGGCGGCCTTCCCCCTCCTACTCCTTCGAGTATATCATCCAAGGCAGAGGGACCCTGGAGATCGACGGCCGGACGGTGCATCCCGCCGAGAACGACGTATATCTTTTCTGGAAGGGCAGCCGGCACCGGTATTACGCCGACCCAGACGACCCTTGGGTCAAGATATGGGCGGTGTTCGACGGGCCGCTGGCCCAGACCCTGTTCGACAGCTATCTTCCGAAGGGAACCTGTCTGGTGAAGGACTGTAATATTCTGCCCTTTATGGAGGAACTGCTGGCCGTGGCGGCCAGAGGCGCCACCAAACCCTCCGGCCGGGAGGGGGAACGGGAGCCGGCCGTCCTGTCCCCACCGGCGGCGGGCGAGTATGATACGGTGCACGACGCGGCCTCCATCCTGGCCCTGCGGGTCATGCTGCGGCTGCGGGAGCATTTGGCCCGGCCGGCCGGGCTGCCCGAACAGATAAAAAACTGGCTGGATCTGCGGGCGGAAGACAAGGTCGCTCTGGACCATATGGCGGCCGACTTCCATTATTCCAAAAACCGGCTGATCCAAGTTTTCAAGGAGGCCTACGGTCTGACGCCCTACGCCTATCTCAAGGCCCAGAAGCTGCGGCTGGCCCGGCAGTATCTGACCGACACGGGGCTTTCTATAGCGGAGATCGCAGCACGCTTGTCCTTCGCGGACCCGCAGTATTTCGCCGATTGCTTTAAGGCCGAGACCGGCCTTACCCCTACGGCCTATCGGGCGGCCGGCAACACGTGGGCGAGAGAAGGCTTGTGGGAACACGAGGGATAAAACATGGTACGCGGGCCGCTCAATAGAGCGGCTATCTTGCGCCCGCCTACATCCGAGAACACTGCTAGTCCCCTGCTAGTTCCCTGCTAGTCCCCTGCTAGTTCCCCGACGGCCCTCTTTTTGACCGCCCGTGAGGGCCTCCCTTTGGGCGGTTCCCCCGTAATACCTATTTGCCCTTTGCAGGTAGTTGATATTTTCCTGTGATGGCAGACGGCGTTAAAGGCAATCTATAAAAAAATCCCGGTTACCGCTTTAAAGCGCAACCGGGATTTTATGATTCGTTTTCAAAAGCCGGATCGGACGAGGATTACCAATCTTCTTCGCCGTCTTCAGATTCGGCAGTATCCGCCTCGCCGCTCTTGTCTCCATCAGGAAGAACTGCATTGTCGTCCCGCTCGAGAACCGCAGTCGGAACAGCGGCGGCCTCCCGCTCCTCCTCGACAGCCGGCGGGATATCCGTGGCCGGCGGGGCAGCAGCCGTCTCCCTGTCGCCGGCTTCCGGCGGCTGCGCGGCGGGGACGGCGGCCTCTTCCGTATACTCGGCCTGCGCGGGCGGCGTATCAGCGTCGCCATCGGGCTCGGAAGACTCGGCGGCCGGCTGGTCGCCGGTCTGTGGTACGGCATCGCCGGCGGCCGGCGTCTGTGCCGGTTGGCCCTCCTGGAACGCAGTCGAAGCCGGCTCCGATACGGCCGGAACCTCTTCCCTGCCGGCGTCGGCCGCAGCAGATCTTATGACCTCGCTCTCCCTGCGGGGACGCAGGCTGACCGTAACGGCGTCATCCTGTAATCCTCTTGGTCCGGGGACAAAGTCCTCCCGGACGGCAGGCTTTTTCCGCAGCTTGTTTACAATCCAGGTTCCCAGCTTGACGATTTCGCTGAGTACCAAAGGCGCCAGAGAAAGGGCGACGACCTCGCCCCACTCGGTAGCATTGAGAAGACCCAGGCCGAAAATAGCCCGCATAGGCGTCAGCAGGGCCAGCAGCATCAGACTCACGGAAACCAGCGTGGCCAGCAGCATCCAAGAGTTGAAGCCGGCTAGGAAAACCGAGCGGCGGGAACGGACGTTCCAGGCGTGGACAATCTGGGAAAAGGCCAGAACGGCGAATGCCATGGTGTTGGCGTAGACATGGTTATCGCCGCCGTAGTGCAGGCCTAAAGCGTAGGCAATAAGGGTAAGCGCGCCGAACATGACTCCCTGCCAGATCGCGTTGACCCCCAGTCCGCCGGAGAAGATGCTTTCATTTTTGGCTCTGGGACCCCGCCGCATCACGTCCCGCTCCACCGGCTCCACGCCCAGGGCCAGAGCGGGAGCCCCGTCGGTGACCAGGTTCAGCCAGAGCAGCTGGACCGGCAGCAGCGGAGAGACGCCCCAGACCAGCATGGCCACAAAGACTGCCAGCACCTCGCCCAGATTGCAGCTGAGCAGGAAGTGGACGGCTTTTTTAATATTATCGTAGATGCCGCGTCCTTCCTTCACGGCCGTGACGATAGTGGAAAAGTTGTCGTCGGTCAGGGTCATGTCGGCGGCGCCCTTGGCCACGTCGGTGCCGGTGATACCCATAGCGCAGCCGATGTCGGCCGCCTTGAGGGCCGGCGCGTCGTTGACCCCGTCGCCGGTCATGGCCACTACATGGCCCTGGAACTGCCAAGCCTTGACGATACGGATCTTATCCTCAGGGGAAACCCGGGCGTAAACCGAGAACCGTTCCACGTTGCGGTTAAGATAAGCGTCGTCCATTTTGCGCAGATCTTCCCCGGTGATGGCCTTGGTGCCGGGACGGAGAATCCCCATTTGTCTGGCGATGGCCGAGGCGGTGACCACATGGTCGCCGGTGATCATAACGGTGCGGATACCGGCCGAGCGGCAAAGGGAGATCGCGTCGGCCACCTCGGGACGGGGCGGGTCGATCAGCCCTACCAGTCCCACAAAATTCAGCTCCTGTTCCAGCTCGTCGCTGGTGGGATTGGCGGGTACGTCCTCCAGAGGCTTGATGGCCACGGCCAGCACCCGCAGGGCGTTCCCGGCCATTTTGGCGTTGGCCTCCAGGGCGTGCTGGGGATTCTGCCGGCAGCGGGGCAGGAGAAGATCGGGCGCGCCCTTGCAGACGGCGAAGGGCCGGCCGTTGATCATATTGATGGTGGTCATGAGCTTACGGTCGGAATCAAAGGGGATTTCGCCCAGTCGGGGATAAATATTGTCCAGCTCGGTTTTGTCCAGCCCCAAATACTTGATGCAGGCGGCCACAAGCCCGGTCTCGGTGGGGTCGCCGATATGGACGGATTTTCCCTCCCGCAGCTCCACCCGTCCGTCGTTGCACATGCCCGCCAGCCGCAGGAGCATCTGCACCTGATCGGAAAGGTCTCCCTTTTTCAGTTTGACGATCTGCCGCCCGTCGAAAACCTCGGTTAAGGTCATGCGGTTTTGGGTGAGGGTACCGGTTTTATCCGAACAGATAACCGAGGCGCTGCCCAGGGTTTCCACCGCCGGCAGATTGCGGATGATGGCGTTTTTCTTGACCATCCGCTGCACCCCCAAGGCCAGCACCACCGTAACGATGGCGGGTAAACCCTCGGGAATGGCGGCCACGGCCAGAGAAATAGCGGTCATAAAGAGCTCCACAATCCGCTCGATCCAGTTGCCGCCGGTAATAAAGACCTGCACCAGCCCCACCGCGAAGATGATAAAACAGATGCAAAGGGCCAGCAGCCCCAAGGTTTTGCCCAGCTGCGCCAGCTTGGTCTTCAGCGGGGTGGTATTGTCGTCGGTACTCTCGATGATGGCGGCAATTTTGCCCATCTCGGTAGACATGCCGGTCTCGGTAACCACGGCCGTCCCCCGTCCGTAGGAGACGGCGCAGCCTGCGTATACCATATTGATCCGGTCGCCCACGCCGGCAATGTCGGGAATTCCCTCCTGTAAGAGCTTTTCCACCGGCACCGACTCGCCGGTCAAAGCCGATTCCTCGCAGTGGAGGCTGGCCGCCTCAAGCAGCCGGGCGTCGGCGGGGATATAGTCCCCGGCCTCCAGCAGCAGGATGTCGCCGGGAACCAGCTGGTCCGCCCCGATGACCTTGACGATCCCGTCCCTGCGGACCTTGGCCGAGGGGGCGGCCATATTGCGCAGGGCCTCCAACGCCGCCTCGGCCTTACTCTCCTGGAAGACTCCCAAAAGTGCGTTGGCGACGACGATGGCCACGATGATGATGGGTTCGACCCAGTCGCTCCCGCCGTTTAAAAGGGTAGTGAGCAGGGAAATGGCCGCCGCAATCATCAGAATGATGACCATAAAGTCCTTCAGCTGCTCGGAAAAACGCTTCCAAAAGGACTTTTTCTTTTTCTCATGCAGCCGGTTGGGGCCGTACCTCTTCAGCCGGTTTTCGGCCTCCCCTACGGACAGGCCCCACTCGGGATCGGTTTTCAATTCCCCGATAACATGGGAAAGTTGCGCGCTGTGCCAGATCATACCCTTCCATCTCCTTGCGGCCGCCCAGAGGGACAGCGTTTTCCAAATTATTTCTCATATTGGCTCTGCGGCTGGAAATCGCCGCCTCCCGGCTGGCGGAAATGCCGTTTGTCATTTCCAAGCAGAGCCTGGAAACAGCGAACGTCAGGCCGGCCTACATGCCGCGGCGTACCCGCTGAAGGCGGACCTATGTCACAAAAACGGCCGCCCCAGCCCAGAGCCTTTGTCGTTTATACCAAATGAGCGCATGTCGTAATGCATAACCATTTTACAACTATTTACTATTTTACCCGATATTTACCAGAAAATCAATGCGTATTCAGGCGGAAAACCGGGCGGTTTTTACGCCCGCCGGCAGACGCTTTATGACAGGACGCGGCATTTGTCACAGAAGCTTTCCTTGCGGGAGCGAAAACGGGCGGACGAACCGGAGACAGAGCCGGAACCGGAACGGACAAGCCGGTAACAAAACAAGGACATGCGGGTATGAACACCCGCATGTCCTTGTTTTTTCTCCCCTGTTCCTGCAACCCGCGCAGGCTGCGCAGACAAAATCAAAAGGGTAAAAACACTGCGAACTCGGTTATACCGCCTTCCCCGTCCGCCTGCGCCTGGCTGGCGGCCCAGATGCCGCCGCCATGCAGCTCCACAATCTCCTTGGCGATGGCCAAGCCCAGCCCCGCGCCGCCCGAACGGCTGGAGCGGGCCGTATCCAGCCGGTAGAACTTTTCGAAAACGCTTTGCAGCTGATGGGCGGGAATGGGGTCTCCCTGGTTCTGAAAACGGATGAGGACCCCCTGCCGCCGGCCGGCGGTCTGTCCGTCCGGCCTCTGCACCGGCAGGTCGGACGGGTCGGCCAAAATCCGGATGACGCTGTTCTCGTAGCTGTAGCTGACGGCGTTTTTCAGCAGGTTGTCGAAAACCCGGGCCAGCTTATCCGCGTCGCCGTTTACGGTCAGTCTGGGGGCAATCCTTGTCTGACAAGTAATTCTCTTCTGGGCGAATAGGGGGTCAAACTCGTCGGCCAACTGTTCCAGCAGAACCGAGAGCTGGATTCTGCCGCGCTCCAGGCTGATATTTTGCAGATTAAAGCGGGTGATCTCAAAAAACTCATTGATCAAGGTTTCCAGCCGCTGGGCCTTTTCCAGCGCGATAGCCTGGTACTTGTCCCGCAGTTCGGGAGAAATATCCTTCTCCTCGTTCAGCAGGCTCAGGTATCCGATCACCGATGTCAGAGGGGTTTTCAGGTCGTGGGCCAGGTAGACCACCAGGTCGTTTTTCCGCTGCTCGGCCTCCTTGGCCAGCTGCTCGTTGCGCAGGGCGTTATACTTGATGGTGTTGAGCTGGTCCTCCAGCTCGGCGAAATCGGCCGGCAGCTTGATAAGCTTCTCGT
This sequence comes from Clostridiales bacterium, assembly GCA_022791355.1. Classification (GTDB taxonomy): domain Bacteria; phylum Bacillota; class Clostridia; order Oscillospirales; family Acutalibacteraceae; genus Howiella. The sequence continues at coordinate 9,186 of JAAVYX010000190.1, forward strand.
CCTTCTCAAAAACCCTGCCGATGGAATCGGCCAGCATATCGATATACCGGTTGGCCGTAGTCAGGGTAATCCAAATGGATATAAAGGCGCTCAGGGCGAAAACGACCAGAATCACCTCGATTTTGTGACTGCGCAGAAACACGTAAAAACGCCGGTTGACGGTGGACAGCAGATTGGCCAAAAGGTTATTCATCACGCCGTCGGCAATAAAGAGCAGCAGGGCGATAACCAGCATACTAAGAACGAGTCCCAGCAGGGTCCGCAGCAAAAGCCGGCGTTTGAACCGCCGCATTCCATTACCCTTCAATTTTATACCCCACTCCCCACACCGTTTTGATAATCTTGGGATTGCGGGGCGGCTCCTTCAGCTTCTCCCGCAGCCGCCGGATGTGCACCATGACCGTGTTGTTGGAGTCCAGATACTTTTCTCCCCACACCTTTAAAAACAGCTCCTCCTGACTGACCACCCGGCCCCGGTTCTCGGCCAGAAACCAAAGGATATCAAACTCGATGGGGGTCAGGCTCAGCGGCTCGCCGTAAAGGGAGCAGGTGTGGGTGCCCCGGTTGATGGAGAGGCCCGCGAACTCCAGCAGGTCCTCTTCCCGGCCCGGCGGGGCTCCGTACCGCAGATACCGGCGGAGCTGGGCCTTGGCCCGGGCCACCAGCTCCAAGGGATTAAAGGGC
>JAAVYX010000191.1 GCA_022791355.1 Clostridiales bacterium
GTCGGTCATATTTTTCAAACAAGCCCTAGTATAATAACCCCGCAAGTAAATAGTAAATACTTATATTAGACGCTTATATATGCTTTACAGCTATAGTTGGTTATGCTATACTGCGGGCGTAGAAGGAGGTCAAGCGTATGGAGCTTAGGGTCTTGCAATATTTTCTGGCGGTCACAAGGGAACAGAGTATTTCGGGAGCCGCCGAGTCGCTCTACCTTTCCCAGCCCACCCTTTCCAGACAGTTAAAGGAGCTGGAGAAGGAGCTGGGTAAGCAGCTTATGATTCGGGGAAACCGGCGCGTCACCTTGACCGAAGAGGGCATGATTCTTCGCAAGCGGGCGGAAGAAATTATGGAGCTTGTTCGGAAAGCCGAGGCTGAGATTTCCCTGTCGGACGAGGTCATAGCCGGGGACATCACAGTGGGAGCGGGGGAAACCGACGGCGTACGCGTTCTGGCCAAGGCGGCGCAGTCCCTTCAGGAGAAATACCCGCTGGTTCGTTTTCATATTTTCAGCGGCGACAAAGCGACTGTACTCGAAGAATTGGACAGAGGCCTTATCGACTTTGGACTGGTTTTCGGAGAAGTGGAAACGTCGAAGTATGAGCATATCCAAGTTCCTTATAAGGATACATGGGGCGTTATTATGCGGCGGGATTCTCCGCTGGCTCAAAAGGAGTTTATTACGGCGGAAGATTTGATAGACAAACCTCTGATCCTTTCCAGACAGGCCTTTCAGAAACAGGAATTTCAAGAATTTTTTCCGTGCGGACAGGACAAGCTGCATATTGTGGCAACTTACAACCTGCTGTTCAACGGCTCTTTGATGGTGGACGAAGGGATGGGGTATGCCATCAGCTTTGATAAACTGATCAACGTTTCGGGAGAAAGCGGTCTGTGCTTCAGGCCGCTTATGCCAAAGCTTGAAGCCAAAATGAATATTGTGTGGAAAAAATATCAGGCGTTTACCAAGGCCGCGGAAAAGTTTATACAAAAATTGCAGGAGATACTTTGAAATACGCGTAGGGGCGCATGATTGTAAAAAGCGCTGTCTCAGTGGAAGAATGATTGATAGATTGCCAAAGGCGGCCTATCAAAACGGCCGGGCCTGGGACCTTATTACATTTAAGGCGGCCGCCCGCTCCCGCGGGAGCGGGCGGATGCGCAAAAACTAGCCGCTTTTCGGTTAGTTTTTATTTTCTCGTTTCATGCGGAATAGGAACCCCCCCGGGCAAAGCCGGGGGTTCTTCATAGACGGGCACAGCCCTTTGATACCAACAGCACGCGTCACGTCGCGTTGGTACGGTCTGCCAATCGCGAGAGTTTGTTACTCGCTACCTGTAAACGGGTTAAAAGTTACCCATCGTCAACTGTTCTCCTGCCTTATCTTCATCTAACTGACGTTTGATGTACTCCTGTATCTTTTGTGCATTCTTCCCTGCCGTGTCCACATAGTACCCACGGCACCAGAACTCCCGATTTCGGTATTTGTATTTCAGCTCCGGGTACTTTTCATAGATCATCAGACTGCTCTTTCCCTTGAGATATCCCATGAAACTCGATACTGCAATCTTAGGCGGGATTTCTATAAGCATATGTACATGATCCGGGCACACCTCTGCTTCTACTATCTTTATTTTCTTCCAATTGTACAGTGTTCTCAGAATCTCCCCTATCTCTCGTCGCTTTTCTCCGTAGAATACTTTTCTACGGTATTTTGGCGCGAACACGATATCATATTTGCAATTCCACCTTGTATGCGTTAAACTATTCATGTCATTCATTCTCGAATGACCTCCTTTTGCTTTTATTGGTGCGGTTGGCAGACCGCATCTTTATTCTAGCAATAGGAGTTCTTTTGTCTACATCATCGGCATAAGCCTTTCACAGAACCACTCGCCTAGCGAGTGGTTTTCTTTATACAAAAAGCATCCCCTGCCCAATAAAGGGCAGGGGATGCTCGCTTTGCGTCCAACACGCTCCGTGCGTCTTTGCGGGAGGGGGACTTTACGCCCTCCTTTGTAGGGCTAGGAGCGGTACGGCGGATGCAGGGAAAGGCCCGCCGACGGCCGTAGCGTTAGATATCGTACAGCTCTTCGCTGCGCATGAGGCTGATGCCGCCCTCCAAGAGGGTCTGTATCGCCCGTTCGTTGTCCTCCACCCGGAGAATGACAAAGGCCGTCTCCCGCTTGGGATTGAGGAAGGCGTACATATACTCGATACCGATCTCCTCGGCCGAGAGCACCTCCACCGCCTTGTTGAGACCGCCCGGGCAGTCGGGTACGGCGATGGCGATGACGTTGGTCAAGGAAACGGTCATACCCTCCCTTTTCAGGGCCTCCATGGCCTGCTCAGGCTTGTTGACAATCAGCCGCAGAATGCCGTAATCGGTGGTGTCTGCAATGGACAGGGCGCGAATGTCGATCTGACTGTCGGCCAACAGACGGGTAATTTCGGCCATGCGGCCCTGTTTGTTCTCCACAAAAATCGAAAGCTGCTTGATAATCATGACGCGGTACCTCCTATTCGGAAATATATATGAGCGGGAAGACCGGCTCTCCGGTCTTTTCAGCGTCCTTAGATATGGCGGTTATCGATCACCCGCTTGGCCTTGCCCTCGGAGCGGGCCAGGCTCTTGGGCTCCACCAGCTTGACGGTGGCCGAAATGTTCAGCACCGACTGCATGGCCGCCGCCAGCTTGCGCTCCATCTCCTCGATGCCCCGCACCTGATCGGTGAAGTGGCCGGCGGTCATCTCCACCTGCACCTCCATGGTGTCGTGATTTCCCTTGCGGTCGACAATGATGAGGTAGTTGGGCTCCAGCCCCAATTGGGTGAGGACGTATTCGATCTGGGAGGGGAAGACGTTGACTCCCCGGATGATGAGCATATCGTCGGTACGGCCCTTGGGCTTGGCCATCTTGACCAGGGTGCGGCCGCAGGCGCAGGGCTCGTGGGATAAAGCGCAGACGTCCCGGGTCCGGTAGCGCATGAGGGGCAGGGCTTCCTTGCCGATGCAGGTGAAGACCAGTTCGCCGTAGGTTCCGTCGGGCAGGGGCGCGCCGGTGTCGGGGTCGATGATCTCGGGATAAAAATAGTCCTCGCAGACATGCAGGCCGGTCTGCATACAGCATTCGTAGGAAACGCCGGGACCGGCGATTTCGGACAGGCCGTAAATATCGTAGGCCTTGATGTTTAAAAGCTGCTCGATGTTCTGGCGCATGCCCTCGCTCCAGGCCTCCGCGCCGAACAGGCCGCCTCGCAGGGGAAGCTTGGAGGTATCCACTCCCATGTCCCGACAGGTCTCGCCGATGTAGGCGGCGTAGGAAGGGGTGCAGCAGAGGAAATTGGAGCCGAAATCCTGTAAAATCTGCACCTGACGCTGGGTGTTGCCCGAGGATACGGGGATGGCGGCCGCCCCCAGCTTTTCGGCGCCGTAGTGCAGCCCCAGCCCCCCGGTGAAAAGGCCGTAACCGTAGGAGACATGGACAAAGTCGCTTTTGGTGCAGCCGGCGGCCGCTAAAGCCCGGGCCGCGCCGTCGGCCCAGACCTCGACGTCCTTTTGGGTGTAGCCCACCACCGTCTGCTTGCCGGTGGTGCCGGAGGAGGCGTGAATGCGCACCAGCTCCTCGTGGGGGACGGCAAATAGACCGTAGGGAAAATGGTCCCGCAGGTCGCTTTTGTAGGTGAAGGGAAGCTTGCCGACGTCGTCAATCGACCGGATATCGCCGGGCTTTACCCCCAGCTCATCCATCTTCCTTTTGTAAAAGGGGACATGGGTATAGCATCGCTCCACCATTTTTTTCAGACGGTCGGACTGTATCGCCCGCAGGGTTTCCCGGTCGGCGCATTCGACCTCGGGCTGGAAATAACGCTGGTGCGCTGGGTCGTTGACAGGATAGTCCATGGGTACAACACCTCGTTTTGCACGGCGCAGGCCGTTTTTTGTTTGATTGGACGGGCGGGAGGTTTGGCGGCGGATTTCCTCTGTTTTGATTCGTTGAGCGGGAGGGTTCGCGCCGGGCGTACGGTTGCCGCGCCAATGCCTGACCGGGAGGCGTCTGGCGCGAAACCTCTATCCCGGCTGAATATCGTCTACCTTGGGGGATCATACGCACAGCAGCCGCCCAAAGGGCAGCCCTTACGAGCGAGCCCAAAAGCGGGCCGTCGGGGAGATGGCAGGGAACTAGCAGGGAACTAGCAGGGAACTAGCAGGGAACTAGCAGCATTCTCGGACTTGGCGGGCGATAGCCCGCTGGCCTCCCTCACGGGGCGGCTGTTGAGGGCCGCTCTTTCGAGCGACTACCTTACGGTCTCGCCGGCCCTCATATAGGCTCATCGCTGGGTTCTACGGAAGTTTTACGGGTGGTAAACCTACCCAGGCAAGGCGGATGTAGCCGCTCTGCCGAGCGGCCCGCATAGCGCTCCCTCTGGCCGGCAGCAAAGACAACGCAGCTTTGCGTGGGGTATCCCTGTAAAACCGTATTTTCCCCTTGTCAATTGACGGTAAGAAAGCTGGAGAAAATCTGAAGCGAACCCCCGCGCAAAGCGAAAAAGTCAGAAAAATCCTTTGACCGGACCACGAAACGAAAAGGCAAAACCGTCCCGACGAAGCCGTTAAAAATTAATACACGTACCCTGCGTCAAAGGCCGCCAGATTCATATCGATAAACTTTTTGGGAACGGTTTCCTCGATAGCCCTTAGCCAGATATCCTTTTTGATATCGGTCTGGGCGGCCAATACGCCTATCAGCGCCACGTTGACCGCCTTGGGAGACCCGGCCTCCACGGCCAGGGGCAGGGCGTCCACCGGGGTGACGACGGCGTCGCTCTCCAAAAGCTGTTCCAAAATCCCCTCGGGATACCGGGCCGCGCCGGTGATAACCGGCATGGGGTCCATCTTCTGGGTATTGACCACCAGCTTGCCTCCCTTTTTCAGGTAGGGCAGCCAGCGGGCGGCCTCCAGCTGCTCGAAGGCCAGAATCAAATCGGCCTCTCCCTTTTCGATGATGGGGGAAGCCACCTGTTCGCCGGCCCGCACGTAGGTGACCACCGACCCGCCCCGCTGGGACATGCCGTGGACCTCGCTCACCTTTACATCCAGGCCCTGGGCGATCATAACCGCCCCTATAAGCCGGCTGGCCAACAGGGTCCCCTGTCCGCCCACGCCGACGATCATAATATTATAGCTTTTTTTCATGGCTTACGCCTCCCCCTCTTGGTCGGTGATGGCCCCGAATTTGCAGAGCTGCTGGCAGACGCCGCAGCCCACGCACTGGGTAAAGTCGATGACCGACTTCTTGTCCTTGATGCTCACGGCGGGACAGCCGATGCGCATGCAGGCCTTACAGCCGGTGCACTTATCGGCGTCGACCCGCAAGGCCGGCTTGTGCTTTACGTATTTGAGCAGGGCGCAGGGCCGCCGGGAGATGATCAGAGAGGGCTCTCTGACGGCCAGCTCCTCCTTGACCGCCGTCTCGGTTTCAGTCAAATCGTAGGGGTCTACCACCCGCACCCGCCGGATGCCGCAGGCCTTGGCCAAGGCGGTCAGGTCAACGGCCGAGGTGGGGTCGCCCTTGATGGTGTAGCCGGTGGTGGGATTCTGCTGATGGCCGGTCATACCGGTGATGGAGTTATCCAGCACGATGACGGTGGAAACGCCTTTATTGTAGGCGATGTCGATGAGGCCGGTTATGCCCGAATGGATAAAGGTGGAGTCCCCAATGACGGCCACCGACTTTGCGGCGAAGTCGTCTCCCCGGGCCTTGTTCATGCCGTGGAGGGCCGAAACCGACGCGCCCATACAGATACAGGCGTCTATGGAGGAAAGAGGGGCCAGAGCCCCCAGCGTGTAGCAGCCGATATCGCCGCTGACGTTGCATTTGAGCTTTTTCAGGGTGTAAAACAGCCCACGGTGGGGACAGCCGGCGCAGAGCACCGGCGGCCGGCCGGGGATTTCCGCGTCCACCGACATGGTTTCGGGGGTCTGGCCCAACAGCTTCTCCCGGACCGTCCGCTGGGAGAACTCGCCCAAGTAACCGAAGAGGGCCTTGCCGGTCACATCCAGGCCCAGGGCCTTGCAATGGGTCTCGATCACCCCGTCCAGCTCCTCGATGACATAGACCTTTTCGCACTTTGCAGCAAAGTCGATGAAGAGCTTCTCGGGCAGGGGATTTACCATGCCCAGCTTTAAGTAGTTGGCCGTATCGCCCAGGGCCTCTCGGGCGTACTGATAGCAGGCCCCGGCGCAGATGACACCGATCTTGGCGTTTTTGTGGTACTCGGCCCGATTGATTTCGGCCGTCTCGGCCCAGGCGGCCAGCTTTTGCATCCGTTCTTCCACCACGGCGTGGCGTTTGATGGCCATGGCCGGCATCATGACGTATTTCTGGGGGTCCTTGGGGAAATCTTTCTGGGGAATCTCGGTCCGCCCGCCCGTTTGGACCAGACTGCGGGAGTGGGAGATGCGGGTGGTCAGCCGGAGGATAACGGGGGTGTCGAATTCCTCGGACAGGGTATAGGCCAGCTTGGTAAAGGCCAGACATTCGGCCGAGTCGGCCGGTTCCAACATGCAGAGCTTTGCGCCGACGGCGTGGTTGCGGGAATCCTGCTCGTTTTGGGAGGAATGCATACCCGGGTCGTCGGCCACGGCCACCACCATGCCGGCGTTTACGCCGGTGTAGGAGGCGGTGTAGAGCGGGTCGGCGGCCACGTTGAGGCCCACGTGCTTCATGGCGCAGAAGGAACGGCTGCCGGCGATCATCGCGCCGCAGGCCACCTCGGCGGCCACCTTCTCGTTGGGGGCCCACTCGCAGTACATCTCGTCATAAGCCGCGGCGGCCTCGGTGATTTCGGTGGAGGGGGTGCCCGGATAGCTGGACACGACCCTTACCCCGGCCTCGTAAAGGCCCCTGGCCACGGCTTCGTTGCCTAACATCAGTTGCTTCATGGATTTCATCCTTTCCGGTTGTATCGGCGATAGATATATGCTTTGGGTTTGTTTTTTTATTTCATATATGGGAGGATTGCGGGAAACTTGCTTTTTCCTTTTTTAAACATAGCGGGAGGTTTCGCGGCAGATTTGCTTTTCTTTTTGACTAGGGCTTGTTAGAAAATAGAGGAATTGACAGAATTTTCGCACAGGACGAGTGGCCACAAGGAAAAAAGCGCGGGAATACTTTGTGTATTCCCAGCATTTTTGACGCAGTGGACGCCCTTATGTGTAGAATATGACGGCAATTCCGATTTTTCAAACTGCCCCTAAGATAGAGGTTTCGCGCCAGATATACTTTTGTTATTTCTCCATTCCCTGATCGCGAGGCGCGACATACTTTTCTTTGTGTGAAGAAAAGTATAGATTTTCGTTCGGCCCATCGAGGGCCTCACAAAAATTTTACTTTGCAAGACAAAGTAAGTAAAAGA
>JAAVYX010000192.1 GCA_022791355.1 Clostridiales bacterium
AACCTCCATCTATGCTAAAACAAACAAAAGGAAATCTGGCGCGAAACCTCGCTTCCAGCCAAAAAACAAAAAAGAAAAAATCAGAAGTGAATCCTCCCTCCCAGTCAAATAATAAAAAAACCAAAAGGAGCCGGGATGATGTATAAAATCCTTCTTATAGAAGACGACCCCGCCATGTCGTCCGCCATGAAAAAACAAATCGAAGCCTGGGGCCATCAGGTATCCTTAGTCAAGGATTTTCAAAACATCCTGCCCGCCTTCACGGATTTCGACCCCCATCTGGTCCTCATCGACGTCATGCTTCCCTTCTATAACGGCTACCACTGGTGCGGCGAAATCCGGAAGATTTCCAACGTGCCTATCGTTTTTATATCCTCCGCGTCGGATAATATGAATATCGTCATGGCCATGAACATGGGGGCCGACGACTTTATCGCCAAGCCCTTTGACCTGAACGTCCTCATCGCCAAGGTGCAGGCCGTGCTGCGGCGCACCTACGACCTGGCCGGAAAAATTCCCATTCTGGAGCACCGGGGCGCGATTCTCAATCTGAACGACGCCACCCTGACCTACGAGGGGCAAAAGCTGGACCTGACCCGCAACGACTTTCGCATCCTGCAAGCCCTGATGGAAAACCGGGGCAAGGTGGTCAGCCGGAACACCCTGATGACCCGTCTGTGGGAAAACGACGCCTACGTGGAGGAAAACACCCTGACCGTCAACATCACCCGGCTGCGCAAGAAGCTGGAGGCGGCCGGCCTGACCGGCTTTATCGCCACCAGGGCCGGCAGCGGCTATATCATCGAATAAGGGAGGCGCGGCCATGACGGCGGATAAAAAAATAAAAACGGTCGGGCCCGCGCTGCAAGGGTATTTGCGGCGGCGAACGCCGGTTCTGCTGGCCTTTTTGGCTTTTAACTGTATTTTCGCCTGCGTCTTTTTTCTGTATGATCTGCAAATCGAAGCGGTGCTCTATGCCGCCGTCCTCTGCGCGATTACCGGACTGGTCCTTCTCGTCCTGGGTTTTCTTCGGTATTACAAAAAGCACAGGGAGCTTTTACGTATTCTGGACTGTGTGACCCTGCTGGCCGACCAGCTCCCCGAGCCGGACGATCCTTTGGAGGCCGACTATCAGGAGATGGTGAGGGCCCTGCTGTCCATCAACAGCCGGAATTTGACGGCCTGGCAGTCCCAGCGGAGCGAGAGCCTGGATTACTATACCGCCTGGGCCCACCAGATCAAGACCCCCATCGCGGTCATGCGTATGCTTTTGCAGGGAGAGGACACCGAGGAGCACGGGGAGCTGCTGGGCGAGCTCTTTCGCATCGAGCAGTATGTGGAGATGGTCCTGAGCTTTTTCCGGCTGGACAGCGTCTCCTCCGACTTCCTTTTCAAGGAGTATCCGCTGGACGATATCATCAAGCAGGCGGTGCATAAGTACGCCGGCCAGTTCGTGCGCAAACGCATCCGGCTGGTTTACAGGGGGACCGGCGCCCGGGTCCTCACCGACGAAAAATGGCTGGGCTTTATCATCGAGCAGCTGCTTTCCAACGCCGTCAAGTATACCGAACGGGGAGAAGTGACCATATCGGTGCATAACAAGGTCCTCACCATTTCGGACACCGGCATCGGCGTCGCCCCCGAGGACCTGCCCCGTATCTTTGAGAAGGGCTTCACCGGCTACAACGGCCGGGCGAATAAAAAGTCCACCGGGCTGGGACTCTATCTGTGCAAGCAGGCCGCCGACCGTCTTTCCCACCGGCTGAGCGCCCGGTCGGTCCCCGGCGAAGGGACCGCCGTGTCGGTGGATCTGCGACAGACAAAACTGGAGATGGAATAAGGATTTATCGTCCCGGCCTTACAAAAATGTAAGGCCGGCGGGACGGATTGTCACCCCGTTCGATGGCGGGAAGGGGCTTCCATTCGCTATACTGATGGCAGTAAACAACACAAGGAGGCGGCGTCATATGGCGATTTTGGAAGTGAACAGCCTGAAAAAAATCTATACCACCCGGTTTGGGGGCAGTCAGGTGCAGGCCCTGTCCCAGGTGTCCTTCTCGGTGGAGGAGGGGGAGTATGTGGCCATTATGGGCGAGTCGGGCTCGGGCAAGACCACCCTGCTCAACATTCTGGCCGCGCTGGACAAACCCACCAGCGGCGAGGTGCTGCTGGACGGCAAGCGTCTTTCAGATATAAAGGAAAAGGAGATTTCGGCCTTCCGCCGGGACAATCTGGGCTTTGTTTTCCAGGACTTCAATCTCTTGGACACCTTTTCCCTACAGGACAATATCTTTCTGCCCCTCGTGCTGGCGGGCAAGGGATACCCCGAAATGAACCGGCGGCTGATCCCCATCGCCCGCAATCTGGGGATTCAGGACATTCTCAAAAAGTTCCCCTACGAGGTATCGGGAGGACAGAAGCAGCGGGCGGCCGTGGCCCGGGCCCTTATCACCCAGCCCCGGCTGATCCTGGCCGACGAGCCCACCGGCGCGCTGGACTCCCGGGCCACCGACAGTCTGCTCCAGCTGTTCAATGAGATCAACGAAAACGGCCAGACCATTCTCATGGTCACCCATTCGGTGATGGCGGCCAGCCGCGCCGGCCGGGTGCTCTTCATCAAGGACGGGGAGGTCTTCCACCAGATTTACAGGGGCGGCAGCACCAATCAGGAGCTGTACCAGAAGATTTCCGACACCCTAACCCTGATTGCGACGGGCGGTGACCAGCATGAATAAGCTCTTTTACCCAAAGCTGGCCGCAACCAACATTAAAAAGAACGGCAGGACCTACATCCCCTACATCCTCACCTGCACCATAACCGCGGCCATGTTTTACATCATCCGTTCCCTCTCCCTCAACGCGGGGCTGGAGCGCATGGCCGGGTCGGACACCTTGACCTACACCATGGGTCTTGGCAGCTGGGTGGTAGGCATTTTCGCCGTCATCTTCCTTTTTTACACCAACAGCTTTTTGATGAAGCGGCGGAAAAAGGAATTCGGCCTTTTCAACATTTTAGGCATGGAGAAAAAGCATCTTTCCCGAGTCATCGCCCTGGAGACGGTCTACATCGCCGTTGTCAGTCTGGCGGCCGGGCTGCTGCTGGGGATCTTGCTGGATAAGCTGATGTATCTGGCCATCGGCAAATGGCTGGACGCACCGGTGACCCTGGGCTTTTATATCTCCTGGCAGGCGATTCTCACCACCCTGCTCCTTTTCGCCGCCATTTTCCTGCTCATCTTTTTAAACTCCCTGCGGCAGATTCACCTGGCCAATCCCATCGAGCTGCTGCGAGGCGGCAGCGTGGGGGAGAAGGAGCCCAAAACCAAATGGCTCATGGCCCTGCTGGGAACGGCCAGCCTGGGAACCGGCTACTATCTGGCCGTGACCGTCAAACAGCCCACCGAGGCCGTGCTGATTTTTTTCCTGGCCGTCATCCTGGTCATCATCGGCACCTATCTGCTCTTTACCGCCGGCAGCATCGCCCTGCTCAAGCTGCTGCGGCGCAGCAAGGGCTACTATTATAAGGCCAGACACTTCACCAGCGTGGCGGGGCTGATCTACCGGATGAAGCAGAACGCGGTGGGACTTGCCAACATCTGTATTCTTTCCACCATGGTGCTGGTCATGATCGCCTCCACCTCCTCTCTGATGCTGGGTATGGAGGAGGTCATAGACGCACGGTATCCCTACGATATATATTTCGAAGCCGCCAATTTCGATCCCGCCGCCCAGGAGGCCCTCGCCGCCCAGACCGACCGTCTGCTGGCCGGCAGGCAGCTGGAAAAGACCGAAGAGACGGCCTACCGTTACCTGTCCTTTGCCGCCCACCGGTCGGGCCAAGCCTTTTCTACGGCCGAGGGCGTCGACTATGCCAAGCTGGACGGGGTAAACAGCCTCTTTTTCGTCCCGCTGGAGGACTATAACCGGTCGGCCGGCCAGCAGTATACTCTAGGGGAGGGGGAAGTACTCCTCTATTCCAACCGGGAGAAGTACGCCGGGGATACGCTGGAGGTGGACGGTATGCGCTTTACCGTGGCCCAGCGCCTGTCCGGCTTTTTGGGAAACGGTCACGCGGCGGCCGATATTGTTCCCAGCCACTTTATTGTGGTAAGGGATATGGAGGTTATCCAAAGGCTGGACGTTTTCCAAAAAGGCTCCTATGGGGAAAATGCCTCCGACCTTCAGTTTTTCTACGGCTTCAATATGGACGCCGGCCGGGAGACCCAGCTGGCGGTTTACGACGAGTTGTTTGAAGGCCTGCAAACCTACCAGAGCCAGGTGACCCACCGGTCCAGCGTCAGGGTGGAATCCAAGGCCGAGTCCCGGGAGCGGGTTATGTCCCTGTACGGCGGGTTCTTCTTTATCGGGGTGTTTTTGGGCAGCCTCTTTATCATGGCCACCATCCTCATCATCTACTATAAGCAGATTTCCGAAGGGTATGAGGACAAGGAGCGGTACGCCATCATGCAGAAGGTGGGCATGAGCCGCGGCGAAGTAAAAAGGTCCATCCACGCCCAGATTCTCACCGTTTTCTTCCTGCCCCTGCTGACGGCCGGGGTCCATACGGCCTTTTCCTTTCCCATCATGTCCAAGGTTCTGACCATCTTCAGCCTGACCAATACAACCCTTTTTATCCTGTGCACCCTTGGCTGTTTTCTGGCCTTCGCCCTGATCTACAGCCTGATCTACAGCCTCACCGCAAAGGCCTATTACCGCATCATCAGCCGGTAAAGGGCGATACGCAAGGCCAAAGCCGTTCCGCCGCAAGCGGGACGGCTTTTGTGTCTCCCTCCGGCCCTGCGGGTCAAAACAGGCCGCTGGGGGAATCCCCTTGGAAGAGATTACATTATGCAATGTTTTACAGGAGGCGTCGGGTCGCAATTGTGCATAAGGGCTTATTAATTTGCGGAAAAATGCTGGTTTTGCGGTAAAACCGTAAAAAAACGTTGGTGTTTTTTCGGATATCCTCAGAAAAACTGGTATGCGAATTGGTGGATATGCATAAATTTCAGAGAATTTCTTGTGTGGGTTTGAGCGTTGTGTTTTGCAGGAAGAACTGTTAAAATGAAAGCGATCCTAAAATACAGGATATAGGAGGTAATACGTATGACTAGGGCTTGTTTGAAAAATATGACCGACTGCGCTAAATC
>JAAVYX010000193.1 GCA_022791355.1 Clostridiales bacterium
TCGGCCGGCAACGAAGACAACGCAGCGTGCGACAATTTCATCCCCGTAAAACCGTATTATACCTTGTCAATCAATGGTAAAATTTCTTAAGCACACAAGCCGTGGGTACGCTTTTTGCATTATTCTCAGCCGGAACATATTCTATCGCAGAGCATAAAAGCAATCCGCTCTTGCCCCGCAAGGGAAAAGGCCCAGACCAGCCCCCTCGCCGGCTTCCGGCCGTTCCCGATCCCGGCCTCGGACTCTCGGACCGCCGCGCCCTACCGGTTCCGCCCGGCCTGGCTGCGGGCGTTGCCCGCCTACATAAAGGGGGCGAAAAGGTGGAGGAGGCTCTGCTTGAACCGCATACCCAAAGGCCGTTTTCGCCATTTGTCCAACCGGATTTCCTCGCTCTGGGCCATGATGCGCAGCACATCGTCTTTGATATCTCCTACAACCTCCATGTTGCTCATCCAGGCGCCGCACTCAAAGTGGAAGTAAAAGCTGCGGAAATCCATGTTGACGGTACCTACTGTGGCCACCCGGTCGTCAGATACGAAAATTTTAGAGTGGACAAAGCCGGGGATATATTCGTAAATGCGGACGCCGGCCTCCAACAGTTCTTCATAGCTGTATTGGGTCACCGGGTGCACATACCATTTGTCCCAAATTTTGGGCGTGATAATCCGCACGTCAACCCCCGATTTGGCCGCCAGACAAAGCACCGTGGTCATTTCGCTGTCCAGAATCAGGTAGGGGGTGGTGATATAAACGTACCGCTGGGCCGTGTTCAGAATCTGCATGTAAAGCTCCTCGGCCGGGTTTTTATCGTTGAGGGGCCCGTCGCAGTAGGGCTGCACAAAGCCCTCCGTCCGAATGGGACAGGCGGTAAGAAAAGGCCTGATATCCATTTTCCGCCGGGTGGTAAAGGCCCACATAGCGCAGAACATGGCTAGATAGCTGCGTACGGCGTCGCCCTTGAGAATAAAGCCGTTGTCCATCCAGTGACCGTGGACATGCCAGAGGTTGACATATTCGTCCCCAATGTTGAAGCCGCCCGAAATAGCCGTCTTGCCGTCGATAATCACCATCTTGCGGTGGTTGCGGTTGTTCATGAAGAGGTCCAGCGAGGGCCGCAGGGGATTGAAGACCGAAACCTTCACGCCCTCGGCCGTCAGCCCCTTGACAAAGCCTCGGAACTGCCGGGCGCAGGAGCCAAAATCGTCGAAGATGATGCGCACGTCTACGCCGGCCGCCGCCTTGCGGACCAGCACCTGATGGATACTGTCCCACATTTTGCCCTGGGCCAGAATAAAAAACTCGATGAAGATATAACGCTCGGCCCGTTCCAGCTCCTCCAGCAGCCGGGGCCAAAGCTTCTCTACCGGGGAGAAATACTCCACCGCGGTATTGCTGTAAACCGGGAAGCCGGATTCCCGCCGCAGATAGCGGGATTGACGGGCGTGCAGCATGTCCACAAACTCTAGGCGAGATTCGATAGCCGGATCCTGCCGCAGGGCCGTATGGGCGGCCCGTTCGCATTTGCGCATCCGCTTCTTCAAATGGGGGAAAACCCGGCCCCCGCCCCAGAACAAATAAATGATGCCGCCTACTAGAGGGAAAATCAGGATAAACAACACCCACATAATCTTATAGCTGGGGTTTTTGCGCTGGTTGACTACATAAATAACCATGCAGATGCTGACGGTCTCAAAGAAAATATACACCCAAAGGGCCTTGTCCGACAACAGATAGACGCAGGTCACCAGACCGGCCAGCTGTATGAAAATCAGGAGGGCGATGATGATCACCCGAACGGGCATTTTAACAGCTCGCTTATGCTGCTTTGCCATGGTTGTTCGCCGCCTTTCGGAAGGGTCCTTATCTTTATAGTATATACCAAAGGTGCAAAAGGCCTCTGGTATATCCTGTTATTTTGGAAATAGAATTTTTATAAATCGACTCGGAAATCTATAGAATGGCCGTCCGGCACGTCCTGGTCCGGGGCCCTTAAGCCTTAAGCGTCTATCCGCCGATGTGGGCAGATGCGCAAAAATGAGAGCGAGGCTGTTATTTTTTAGCTGCGTGCAGGACCTCGCGACAGGTATTGTTATATAACTTGCGCTAACAGCTCCCATGCTCCCGGCGTTAAAGAGCTCTGTCTCGCGGCCCGACGTAGATAAGGCCTACGCCCCTCTTTTGTCAAGCGGCAGAAGAAGGGAGAAAAAGTCTGCCTCCTGCGGGCCCGCGCCTCCTCCCGGTCTGGGCCATTTCGATTGCCTCCGAACGGCGCAGGCCGGCACGTATCTGCCCTTCGACTTATTGCTCCATCGATAGCGGGAGGGAAGCCGCGGTTCTTTTCAGCAGACGGACGCGAGGAACAGAAGGAACAAACGAGGCTTTATGAAAGTGCGTAAAGACAAAGGATATAACAATGGGCAAACCGATCTCCCGCATATAGAAAACGACGGCTGAGCGGCCGTCGTTTTTTTCGTTTTTGTTCGGATAAGCGGGGCCGCGCCCTATTCGGACAGCCATTTGGGCTGGTCGGGCGGCTGGGCCGTTCCCAATTGGCTGAAAGCGTATTTTACGCTGAGCTCGCCGTTTCGATTTTCCCCTTCAGTCGTATAACGGCCTCCAATCGAGCTGGTCAGTTCGACAATAAATCCGTCGGCATTGGAGCGGGCGGTGCAAATATTATAGTCCAGCGCAAAGGCCAACAGATCGAAATCCAGCCGGTCGGTCTGGCCCTCCAGCAACTCCAAAATCTGCGTCCGGCTGGCCTCTGGGTCCAGCGTAAAGCTGTAAAGTATATCCGAACCGTTTTGGGAGATATCCGCCGAACTGATCATCTTATCGGTGAGTTGCAGGTAAAAATCAGGGACAGCCGGAGCGGCTTCCGCTCCTTCCCGCGGAGCGGCTACGGCGTTGGAACGGTTGTTGGCCGCGTCCTTAGAATCCTCCAGGGTTGTCACGGTATGCAGCCGGCCGTTCTCCAGATAGGTGGAGACGTCCTGTAAACCCATAGAACCGGCCGTCTCGGTTTTGTAGCTGGCCTGTAAGACGCTCAGCTGAACGGGACTGCCGGCCTTGTCGGCCGATTGCAGGCTTTCGGACGCCCGCATCAGCTCCACCTCGCCTACCCGCAGAACCCGGGTGACGCTTCGCTTAAAGCTGGGCAGCTCGTTGGTGGTCCTTAGAGACTGCATAAAGCTTTTGCGCACCGAAACCGTGTCGGAGGACATGGCCGGGGCGGCGCTGGTCGCTGGGGAAGAGACCAGTTCCGGCGTTTCGGGTACGACATTTTGGCTGGACAGGGACCCCGACTCCACATACAGCGTACCGGCCGTATCCTTATCGGCCGGCTGACAGCCAGCCGCGCCGGTTAAAAGAAGAAGCCCTAAAAGGACGGAAAAGATTTGTTTGCCTTGTAAGCGTTTCACGGTAAGAAGCCTCCCTTCCGTTTCGCGCTGGTTACCTTTTCGCCAGTCAGAAAAATTTCGCGCCAGGCTGGCGTTTAGCGGATACGCTTATATTTACTAAAATAAAACAGGGTTTAGATAATGTTTTTTGCTCATAAGGGCCGTTAAAGTTTCTAGTTTATTATACCCCTGCCCTTTACAGGTTTCAAATTACAATGTTGTAACCCGGCAAATTTTGTGGAAATCGCCCGCGCCCTTTTCTCCAGCGGCCCATAGGCGGTTTGCACATACGTGAGTTTGCAGGCAGCGAGCCGGCATAGAGAAAAATGTAAAAAAAGCGTTTGACTTTAGTTCGCTAATGTGTTATCATACTGCTATCATAAATATTGTTTTGAGGTGTTTTGTATGAAAAAGCTGTTTGCGGCCGTCCTCTCCGCGGCCATGCTGCTGACCCTGGGACTGAGCGGCTGCGGCCAGGCCAATAAGGACGCGAAGTACGTCATTCTGGACGAGGCTCTGGCCGACGAGGAGTATGTTATAGGATTCCGGAAAACTGATACCGCCCTGAAGGAGGAGGTCAACCAGGTCCTCAGCGGCTTGAAGGCCGACGGCAGCCTGGGCGAGATCAGCAAAAAGTGGTTCGGTTCGGACGTTACCACCGTGCCTGCCGACTATGAAAAGGCCGACGCGGCCGACGGCAGTCTCCAGAAAATCAAGGACAAGGGTCAGCTGGTTCTGGGGCTGGACGATTCCTTCCCGCCCATGGGTTATCGGGACGAGGATCAGAATATCGTCGGCTTTGACGTGGACGTGGCCAAAAAGGTCTGCGAGAAGCTGGGCGTAGAGCTCAAGCTCCAGCCCATCAAGTGGTCCTCCAAGGAGGCCGAGCTGGATACCGGCAATGTGGACTGTCTCTGGAACGGCTTCACCAAGAGCAGCGAGCGGGAAGAGAAAATGAACCTTTCGGTTCCCTATATGACCAACCGGCAGGTGGTCGTGACAATGGACAGCAAGGGCGTTTCCTCTCTGGCCGATTTGAAGGGCAAGGAGCTGGTGCTCCAGGGCGGCTCCACCGCCGTGGACGCGCTGAACGGCAATGAAACGGTCAAGAGCGGCCTCAAGGGCGGCCGGGCTACCGAGGTGGACGACAACGTCACCGCCCTGCTGGATCTCAAGACCAGCAGCGCCGCCGCCGTCCTCATGGACGAGGTTGTGGCCCGGTATTATATCAATACCATGGCTGCAAAATAAAATCGATTTTATCCAGCCGGCAAGCGGGGACCTTCCTATGGAAAGCCCCCGCTTTGCCTGCGTTTGGCAGGCAAAGCGGGGCCGGCGCGAACGGGTTGCGCGGCCCTTGGTAAAGCTAAAACGTGTCCGCACAAACAAGCATAGTCGTCTTTGCGGCTGCTTTTGTGGATTTCCGCGCTGAAAAAATGGAACAACCGCCGGGTAGCCTGCGTTTTTTCGTCTTGAAGCCAACGAAATCCCCTGGAAAATCCGCAGAAGTCCCTCTTATGAACATGCTATAAGCGGGCCCGCAATGGAAAGACGGCGGCCCCGCCGCCCTGTAAGGAGGCTTTTTATGTCCCTCGAAGCGATTTGGAAACTGATTGTGCAAATGCTGCTGGACAGCAGGGTCACCCTGGGACTGTTCGCCCTCACCGCCCTGTTCGCCCTCCCCTTGGGGCTGCTGGTGGCCTGCGGGCGCATGTCCCGCCTAAAGCTCATCCAGTGGCCGGTGCGGGCCTACCTGCTGGTCATGCGGGGCACCCCCCTGATTTTACAGCTCATCTTCTTCTATTTTATGCCCTCCTACATATTCGGCCAGAGTCTGCCCCGCTTCTGGGCGGCCGTGCTGGCCTTCACCCTCAATTACGCCGCCTATTTCGCCGAGATTTATCGGGGCGGCATCGAGGCTGTGGCCGTGGGCCAGCGGGAGGCCGCGGCGGTGCTGGGCTTCTCCCGGTCTCAAACCTTCGGCCGTATCGTCCTGCCCCAGGTGGTCAAGCATATCCTGCCGCCTATGGGCAACGAATTTATGGTGCTGGTAAAGGATACGGCCCTGGCCCAGACCATCGGCGTAATGGAGATTTTCCGGCTGGCCAACACCACCGTTTCGGCCAACGCCTCTCTGGTTCCCATCTTCATTGCCGGCGTTTTCTATCTGGTGATGAACGCCATCGTGTCCAAGGGCTTCTCCATAGCCGAGAAGCGGCTGGACTACTATAAATAAGGCGGCCGAAAGGAGGCGAAACGCCCTATGGACGAGAGAAAAAAACTGTTGATCATGGAGGATATCCATAAGTCCTTCGGGAGGACCGAGGTTCTCAAGGGCATCCGTCTGGAGGTATCCCAGGGCGAGGTGGTGGCCGTTATCGGGCCCTCCGGATCGGGAAAATCCACCCTGCTGCGCTGCGCCACCTTGTTGGAGCGCATCGACGCGGGCCGGATTCAGTACGGCGAGCTGACCATGGCCGCCGGCGCGCCCGCCCAGTATGCGGATAAGCCCACCCTGCAAAAATTCCGGACCCAGTTTGGACTGGTTTTCCAAAACTTCAATCTCTTTCCCCATTTCTCGGTTCTGCGTAACCTGACCGAGGCGCCCATACGGGTGCTGGGCAAAAGCCGGCGGGAGGCCGAGGAGACGGCCGGCCGTCTGCTGGAGAAGGTGGGGCTGGCCGACCGGGCCGGCGCCTACCCTCACCAGCTTTCGGGGGGGCAGCAGCAGCGGGTGGCCATCGCCCGGGCCCTGGCCCTGAACCCCGGCCTGCTCTTTTTTGACGAGCCCACCAGCGCCCTGGACCCGGAGCTGACCGGCGAAATCCTCAAGGTCATCCGTTCCCTGGCCGCCGAGCATATGACCATGGTTATCGTAACTCACGAAATGGCCTTTGCGCGGGACGTGGCCGACCGCGTGGTCTTTATGGACGGCGGGGTTATCGTGGAGGAGGGCGCGCCCGAGGAGATCATCGGCCGGCCGAAAAACCAACGCACCAAGGCTTTTCTGGAGCGTTTCAGCCAGGGGGGATAAGCAAGACCGGGGCGGCGGTTTACAGGTCTATACAAACAGAGCCGGATGCAGGACGCATCCGGCTTTTTTACGATGGCACGCAATACAGGCGCTGTAAAGCGACCGATTCCAGCCCTGTAAACGGCCGGCGGAGGTATGGCAAACGCAGAATGAACCTAAGCGCAAAGGAAGCTGTTACGGCCGTAAAAGTTGTAAACGGCCCCGGCAGCAAGCGTTTTCTTCCCTTTCCCTCGACAGACTGCCAGCCTCCATTTTGGCCGCCCGCGAGGCGGCCGTCGTGCGAGGGGGCCTTTGGACGCGGATGGTAAGGAAAAAACGGCGGCGCGAACCCATACAGGTTCACGCCGTTTCTGCCGTCAGGAAACATGACCCTTTATCGATCCACCACACAAACAGACCCGTCAACCGCCGGTCTGCCCGCGGCAGGCAAGACAACGCAGCGCGTGGAGTTCCCCCGTAAAACCATATGGTTCCTTTGGGGACAAATGACAACGAAATCCAAAGCGTCCAGCTCTCGGACCGCGGATCAGACCGTCGACCTCCCCTTCTTTTCCGAAAGAGACTTCAGATAGGTCAAATCCCGTTTCAAGTCCCGCCGCACTTCCCTTTGCCAGAAGTATTCCCCCATAAACAGAATCCGTTCCGCCCCTCTTTTGTGAAGGACGGCGGCAAGCAGCCGCCTGAAGGAATAGATTTTTTTGCTGGCGATGATGATTTCCTTTTGCAGCTCGCAGGCCGAAATGGCGGCCGGCCGATGCACCACCCTGCCTTTGCAGCGGGACCAGTTCCCCTGCTCTAAAAGAGCGTCCTTATGGGATTCGTATACCGGCGTGCCGGGGATAAAATACATGGACTGGATCAGCACCCCGCAGATATTGTTTTGGATGACAAAATCGGCCAGCCGTTGGCCCACCCCCGCCGTGTGATTGTCGGCCCCTACAATAAACAGCCCCCTTGTGCGCAGGCCGTGCCGCTGTATATTCTGCACGGCGGAGAGAATCTCCTGATAGGTGCTTTTCTTGTGGTAGGCCGCAAAGGCCTCGTCCTCCAAAAACTCGATGCCCAGCGCCAGCTCCACAAAGCCCGCCCTTTTCAGCAGCTCCAGCATTTCATCGTCGAAGCCCACCTCGTACCTGGCCTGGACGGTAAAGCTGTAGCGTATCCCGCTGTCGATAATGGCCTGCAAAACCCGGACGGCCCAGTCCCTGTCGGCGAAAAAATTATCGTCGGTGATCCAGAGCAGCTTGACCAGACGGCGGTGGCCCGTATCGTAAAAATCGACGGCCGCCTTTATGTCCGCCACAACGCTTTCGGGCGAGCGGGTCCGCAGACAGCGTCCAAAGGCGGCGATCAGGCTGCAATAGTCGCAGCTGTGGGGGCAGCCCCTGGAGGCGTGGACTTGGGGCCATAGGGTGTTGTGTCCGGCCATTTTTTTATACCGGTACAGCAAATGGCGGTCGGGAACCGTGTCGATATTTTCAGGTGGCCGCCGCCGGCCGGTGAAAATCGTTTCGCCCCGCCGCCGGTAGGCCACCCCCGGACAGGTTGCCGGCCGGCCGTTTTTGATACTATCGATAAACTCCAGAATCAGCTCGTCGCCCTCTCCCACCAGGACGTAATCCCCGTGGGCGGCGGCCTCCTCATAGCACAGGGTGGCGTGCAGGCCGCCGAATACCACCAGCGCCTTGGAACGGCTCTTGATGTAATCGGCCAGGTCGTAGCCCCGATTGGCGCTGAAGGTGAAAATACTGATAAAGACGATATCCGCGTCCAACACATCCTCCCAGCGGATCTTGGAAATGGATTCGCTGTAGGCCAGCACGTCCGTCTCGACCTGACGGACGATGGTGGCCAGGGTCAAAACCCCGTGAGAAGGGGTGCGGATATATTTGTCATATACAAAATAATTTTTGAGCGACGGACGGTAAGGCAGGTTGCCGGGCTCTATAAAACGTATTTTCATACGCGCGCCTCCTGTGCGTTTTTGTGTGATATTTTTGTTTTTTATCAGGCGGGAGGTTTCGCTTTATATTTTATTTTTTTTAACCTAGATAGAGATTTCGCTTCTGATTTCTTTTATTATTATTAGAGAGGTATCGCGGCAGAATAGCTTTTCTTTTTGGCTGAGATAGAGGTTTCGCGCCAGGTATCCTTTTGTTGTTCCTCCAATACTTGGTCTAGTAGCGCGACCCCATCTTTTGTTGAGCGACAAAAGATGGGGGAGAAAAGCGCTCGCGGGGGCCTTACCCCCGCGGCCCCCGCTGCACGCTAATGCCGTCATATATGCAGGAAGTAGTGCCTCTGAGGAAGCTGAGAAGCCCAAAAATCGTACCAATTTTTGGACAGGAACTTGGCAGCCTCTCAGGAACCCGGCGGGATGTAACGGAAACTTGGTCTATGAGCTCACTCCCGCCGACACAGATAAGAGCTTTAGTTGGCTACGTTTCACTTATTCGCCGACAGTGGGATAAGGACGTTACTTTTTAGTGACGTGGCCTGCGAGGTATGCAGCAAATCGTGCCACTCAGGAACCTGAGAAGCCCAAAAATCGTTCCTATTTTTGGTCAGGGGCTTGACAGCCTCTCAGCAACCCGGCGGGATGTAACGGAAACTTGGTCTATGAGCTCA
>JAAVYX010000194.1 GCA_022791355.1 Clostridiales bacterium
GAGCGGCCTGTCAGTAGCCGCTCGACAGAACGGTCCGTCAGTAGCCGCTCGACAGAGCGGCCTGTCAGTAGCCGCTCGACAGAGCGGCTAGCATTCGCCCGCTACATCCAAGAATACCGCCAGCCCTCGTTTTGGCCGCCTATGCCAGCCGCCCTTCGCCCTTTTGGACACATGAACTAAATTACGCCGTCTTTTTTGAATCCTTACGGTTCCAGGTCCTCCCGTATAAAGCCGCCCTCCGTAGCCGTAAAGCGCTGGGTCCCCTCGACGTCGGTCCGACAGACCGCCGCCTCCGCCGACCGCAGACGCTGCAAGGTCTCCTCGGCGGGATGGCCGTAGCCGTTATCTGTCCCTACCGAGATCACGGCCCAGCGGGGCGAAACCGCATGTAAAAAAGCGTCTCCTGAGCCGCCGGCCGCGCCGTGATGGCCCACCTTGAGAATATCGGCGGACAGTTCGCGTCCTGCGGCCAGCAGCGACCGTTCGGCGGCGTAGCCCGCGTCCCCGGTCACTAGCAGGGTCCCGCCGCCCACTTTCGCCCGCACAAATAGGGAACGGTCGTTTTCCTCTCCCGCCTCAGGGGCGGGGACGTAAATTTCCAAAGCAATACCGCCCAGCTGGTAAACCGTCCCGTCGTCGGGATGGAGCAGAGTTAGCTCCAGCTCCGCAGCCTTCTCCAGCAGAGCCTCGTAGCAACGCCGGTCGGTCTCCGCCGCGGGCGGCTGTGCCGAAAGCGCCAGGGACGCGGCTCCGAAAGCCTCGGCCGCCTGGGACAGGCCGCCGATATGGTCGGCATGAGGATGGGTGGCGATGAGCATATCCAGCCGTCCTACTCCCTCCCGCCGCAGGGCCCGCGCCAAAGCTTGCCCGTCCCCGCCGCCGTCGATGAGAACGGCGCGTTCCCCCTCCCGGATCAGGGCGGCGTCACCCTGTCCCACGTCCAGAAAGGTAACAGTGGGCCGGTCCGGATTTTTCACCGGCGAGAGGTCCAAGGCCGCAAATATGGCCGGCCAGCTGCCGTCGGGACGGGGAAAGAGGGTAAGGGTCAGGCTGATAAGCAGCAAGACCGCAAAGGCCGCCCAGCCAGTCTTTCTCATCTTCCCCTTTTCTTCCTTTTTTGGGGCTCCCATTTACCGCCCATCCTTCCTGTGCCGGTCTTACTGCCTCGCGGCCCATTCTTGCCGCTTTGCGATTCATTTTTGCCGCTCTGCGGCCCGGTCTGCCGGCTACTTCTGTCAGCCCGCCCACGTCCGGCGGAAGGACGGGGCCGCCCCTTGATCAGACAGGCGGGGCCGGGGCCGATCAGGTCCTCCCGTCCGGCCAGGCGCAGGGCCTTTTCCACCGTCTCCCGGTTCTCCGGCTTGAAATACTGGAGCAGGGCCCGCTGCATAGCCTTCTCTTCCCGGGTTTTGGGTACGAAAACCGGCTGCATGGTATACGGGTCCAGCCCGGTGTGGTACATACAGGTGGAGAGGGTGCCGGGGGTCGGATAAAAGTCCTGCACCTGCTCGGGGTGGATACGCTCCTCCTTGAGGAAGAGGGCCAGCTTGACCGCGTCGCGCAAGGCGCTGCCCGGATGGCTGGACATAAGGTAGGGCACCAGGTACTGCTCCTTGCCCGCCGACTTGGTCAGCTCGTAAAAACGCTTTACAAATTTCCGGTAGACCCCGATATGGGGCTTGCCCATCTTATCCAGCACCGCGTCGGAACAGTGCTCGGGGGCTACCTTCAGCTGGCCGCTGACATGGTGCTTGACCAGCTCCTTGAAAAAGGCCTCCGATGGATCGGCCAACAGGTAATCGAAGCGGATGCCTGAACGGATGAAGACTCGTTTAACACGGGGGAACGACCGGATTTTTCGCAAAAGGTGCAAATATTGCTCATGATCGACCTCTAAATTTTTACAGGGGGTTGGGGCCAGACACTTTTTACCCTTACACAAACCGTTTTTTAACTGTTTTGCGCAGGAGGGGCCTCGGAAGTTAGCCGTAGGGCCGCCCACATCGTGGATGTATCCCTTGAAATGGGGGTTTTCGGTCAGCTTTTTGACCTCGGCCAGCACCGATTCCTCGCTGCGGACCGTAACCTGCCGGCCCTGGTGGAAGGCGATGGAGCAGAAATTGCATGCCCCGAAGCAGCCCCGGTTATGGGTGACCGAAAACTCTACCTCCCGGATGGCCGGAACGCCTCCCGCTTTTTCGTAGGCGGGATGGTAATATCTCTCGTAGGGCAGACCGTAGACCCGGTCCAGCTCGGCGGTTTCCAGGGCCGGGGCAGGCGGATTCTGGATCAAAAAGCGATGGCCGTGGGGCTGGATCAGGGTTTTGCCCCGCACCGCGTCCTGCTCGTCGTACTCCAGACGGGTGGCCTCGGCGTACTTCTCCCTGGAGGCCCGTACCGACTCGAAGGAAGGCAGCTGGACCCCCTTGATTCCCGCCGCCGAATCGGTCAGATAGCAAACGCCCCGGATATCCCGCAGCGCCTCTATAGACTGTCCGGCGGCCAGCCGGGCGGCAATTTCCAGGGTCTGCCCCTCCCCCATGCCGAAGCTCAGGATATCCGCCCCGCTTTCCAACAGAACCGAGGGGCGCACGGCGTCCTCCCAATAATCGTAGTGGGCGAAGCGGCGCAGGGACGCCTCCAGGCCGCCGATGACAATCGGGGTATCCGGATAGAGCCGCCGGACGGCCCGGCTGTAGACCGTAACCGCCCGGTCGGGGCGGCAGCCGGCCCGGCCGCCGGGAGAATAGGCGTCCTCCGACCGCTTGCGTTTGGCGGCGGTGTAATGGGCCACCATGGAGTCGATCACCCCGGCGTTGACGAGGAATGCGTATTTGGGGCGGCCGAAACGGGTGAAGCCGTCGGGACCGTCGGGATTTTTCCAGTCGGGCTGGGGGATGACGCCCACCCTGTAGCCCTCGGCCTCCAGCAGGCGGGACAATATGGCCGTTCCAAAGCTGGGATGGTCCACATATGCGTCGCCCGTAACGAATATAAAATCCATTTCGTCCCAGCCACGGGAGAGCATTTCTTTTTTGGTTATGGGTAAAAAGGGCATGGCTTATACCTCCGTCTATGCCTCCGTTTATACCTACGTTTATCCCTACGTTTATACCTCCGGCCGCGCCTGCATGATAGGATCCGCCTGGGGCAGGGCGGTTTTACAGGGCCTTTTCAACGACAAAAGGATCAATAACTACCATCTCCGGTCAAAGGATAATACGCCTGGCAGCCGCCCGCAGGGCGGCCCGCACGGGCGGTTAACAGGAAGGATGGCAGCGTACTCGGATTTGGCGGGCGACAACTAGCCGTTTTGCCGGGCGGCTGCTGACGGCCTTGCCAGCCCTCCTTTTGGTTCGCCGCCCCATCCTGCGCGGATTTACGGGAGAAAAGGCCGCGCTGGAAGTGATGCCGCCATCTTAAAAGGACGGCAGCATCACGCCGCCCCGGTCGAGCGGCCCGTCAGCAGCCCGGCAAAGCTTCCCTTTCGGCCGGCAGCGAAGACATCGCGGCTTGCCTGGGTTTTCTCTGGGAAACCGCATTATTTCCTGTCAGGGTATGGACGCGTCAAAAAATCCTGGATGTAAAAGCACCGCTTGCGCCTTTTCCTTTCCTCTTTTCACAACAAAATCCCATAGATTTTCACTCAGCCCATCTAAGCGAACAGCCTTGGGCTGTTCGTTGCTTCCCGCAAGGGACGCTCCTAGAGGCGCGTTAGCGCCGCGGTCGCCAGGTAGAGGCGCGTTAGCGCCGGGACCTCCAGGTAGAGGCGCGTTAGCGCCGGGAC